>JAUVGH010000060.1 GCA_030593885.1 Methanomassiliicoccales archaeon | reverse complement strand
GACTATCCTTTCTCCAACTGTCATTGAAGGCATTGCACTTCGAATCCCTGAGTGGCTTATTTAAAACGGAAAGATGTCATTATCAAACGGTGAAACATCGTTGGAATCACCGGTGGCCTCTTCCGCCAAACAGCTGCCCGTTGAATTGTTCTATACTGGCAGTCCAAACAGCACATTTTAATACAACTGTTTTCATCTCGGATAATGCTACATATTAGCACGCTTATCCAGCGGGAGGAGGATCTGCATGAATAAGGCATCTACTACCGTAGTTTTGTGGGCCATAGCTTTCTCAATGGTACTCTCCGCCTTCACCGTCCCTCAGGTCGGTGTCGCCGAGAACGAGAACCCGGATGCGAATGGATACGACTTCTCACCGGGCGCCACCCTGATACCCATGGGCGCTCTGCAGTCGAACCCCAGGGAGGCGTACAAGTTCGTCTTTCAGAGGGTCTTCGCGCTGAAGGAGGTCCAGTGGACAGCTGAGGAGATCGTGTACGACGGGGAGACTTACCCTGCCGGAACGTTCGTCACCAAGCAGGCGGTGTCTGGCGCGTTCACGTCCGTCAAGACGACAATGCCGTTGACGGTGACCAAGGCCTACTCATTGAACAAGGTCAAGATCGGTCTCTTCTCCAGCCTGGTGAAGGACAGCAAGGGTCAGGAGGTCACATGGGAGACGATTTACTTCGAAAGTCTCTTCAAGACCTATCTGTGGGGGAACGGCTACTACACCGCTGTTAACGAAGCCTCCATAATCACCGGAGCACTGGACAATTGCGACATGCTGATTCTTCCATCCATTTCCAAGGGATACGTGAATACCGTCGTGGACGCTTTGGGAACCGACGGTCTTGCTAACCTGGCAAATTTCGTGAATGATGGCGGGATGCTTTACGCACAGGGGGACTCCAACTACCTTGCCGAGGCTGCCGGACTGGTGGGGCTGGGAACGGTTTCAACAAAGAACAGGGTCTCCGCCTTCAACAACGATGCCTTGCTGGAATTCAATGGAGATTCACCTCTGACCTATTCCCTTCTATCTGACAAGATGTACATCCTTCAGGATCCTCTTTTCCGATCATCTGACACGGAGGCGATAGTGGCCAGTTATACATCCAGCCTCATGGACCCAACTCACA
This sequence comes from Methanomassiliicoccales archaeon, assembly GCA_030593885.1. Taxonomy (GTDB): domain Archaea; phylum Thermoplasmatota; class Thermoplasmata; order RBG-16-68-12; family SOIM01; genus JAGLME01. Next base: position 9,019 of record JAUVGH010000060.1, on the reverse strand, counting down.
TCGGTTCTCCCGCTGTGTTGTCCTACGGCATCGGAACTGGGCGACTGGTGATGGTCTCTGGACACCCGTCCGAAAAGAACGACCTTCTCCCCTTGGTACTGAACACCTTCCTCTGGGGCCTTTCAGGCAAGGCGGATGTTAGGAACTCCGTCACCCAGACATACAATCCTTCACTGCCATGGTACCTCATTCCGGGGAAGGAGGAGGATGTCCAGATGACCGTCTACGGAACATTCTCGAACTACTGGGACACACCCATAGCCGGCGTCACGATCACTGATGTCGTTGACAGCGGGTTCTATGTGGACCAGACAAGCATAAGTCCGACGCCTGCAAGTTTCGATGACAGCGGCGCGGACACCATAATCACCTGGGACTTCGACGCCCCGCAGGGAGACTTCGGATACAGCTACAATGTCTTCACGGGCCCGGGAGGCGTGAACAATGGCTGGATGCATGTATCTGGTAGTTGGCTGGAGTATCAGGATCCGGTCACTCTGAAGGATATGGCACTCACCCGGAATGCCCTGTACATCAAGTCGGCCATGCCCGCATACCTGCTGGGCGACAGGGACGTCGAGCTGGACGGGGTCTATCCCATTCCCGCCAACGGATGGTACTTCGATATGGCCTTTCCTCTGGAGAACAAGGAAGAGACCGATTCGCTGAACACAGTAATAATCGACATCGTTCCGTTACAGAGCCCCTTCGTCGATGTGGTCGACCAGACCAGGATTCCGGGAGCACTCTTCAACAGCAACTTCGGGACCAACAATCCCGTGATCGTCAATAACACCATCTTCTTTTATGACAACCCCAACTACCCGCTGCCCGACGGGGTCACCGACCCAATTACTGAATTCACTGTGGCCGACGCCGACACGTCGTACGTCTACAACGCCAACGGCGAGAACATGACCCTTCCAGCCAAGAAGCTGACGTGGACATATGGCACGATAAGGGCGTGGGATCACAAGGAGCCGATGATAAGATACGGCATCTTCTCACAGGAAGAATATCACAGGACGGTCTCGTGCGCCAGCGACCCGATCCCCGGTTCGGTCATCATGGACGCTTCGGGCGGGTCGGTCTATGTCGCTCTCGGCGGTCATCCAATACCCTATCACGAGTACCTGCAGTCAGGCATCATCTACATTCCCGAACCTCCGGAGCCCCCGAGGGTGGACTACAAGGACATCTGGATGAGGGACCATGTTCTTGAACTTAGAACCTCTTTCTACGACGTCGTCCCGTTCCCGCCGCCGGAAGAACACGCGGTCATCACATCCACGTTCGAGTTGATCGTGGACGGCCAGAGGGTGCTGGAATACCCGATGGACAGGCAGGCCGACCTCAACGTGATGGTCAAGTCATGGAACGGCTACCCGCCCTACGACCCGATACTCTACCCGTACCACATGGACATGATCAGAAATGAGACCCTGATAAGACAGGTCGTCCCCAAAGGACTCGGATACGAGATCGAGTACCTGGGATCAGGTTTCAGCTCCAACACTGAGATCGCCGACATCGTGGAGACGGATGTTGCCACCATCATCTACTACAGGCAGGACCTGAACGCCAGCGAGAAGGAGATCATCAACATCTACTCCAGCTTGAAGAACATAGACCACGACGAGGGGACCATGAAGATCAATGACGGGGCCAGGTTCGTCTACAGGCAGATCGCCGTTGGACCGAGCAGGTACGAGGTGCACGACAACCACGTCGCCGTCATCTGGGGTGTGCAGAACAATCTCGAACTCACCAACGTCATCGCACCGGTGGACATCGGAACCTACGGTGACGAGATATTCAACTTCCTTGCGGTGGAAGATCCCGACGAACCTCAGGATCTAGCCGACCCATACATCAAGAGCTACGGTTTCGGGAACATCTCGGCAACGACCTACGTGGGTGGAAGGATCGAGAAGACCCTGCTCTATTCAAAGCTGGAGCCGGGCGAGAAGACCATGATAAGGGTGGAGATAGACAACAATCTGGGCATTGACCTTACCAACGTCAGCCTTGTCGCAACTGCACCGCCCGAGTTCACCATCGAGCCAGCGATCTTCGACATTCCGCCGATCTGGTATGACTTCCCGTTCCTGGACGTGCCACATATCTGGGACACTTGGAAAGGTGTGTACTACTTCAACGTGACCGCCGCCAACGCCCTTCCCGGAGATTCTCTGGGACAGGTCTACACCATCGACCTCACCCTCTACGGCGACAACATCCCCATCGATTTCGACGTTCCCGACGCCATGGTGGGCATCAAGGACGCATCCGGACAGGCGCTGATGACGTATGGAAGGGCCACCAACCTCCAGCTGAAACAGACGGTACCCAACTACGTCAACATAGTGGACGCAAGGATAGCCAACGCCGCCGAGAAGGCCGAGATGGAGTACTGGGTCGCAATGGACAACCAGATAATGATCGATGCCACTTTCTACGCCCTCAGGCAGATCACCCATGATACGACGCCGAGCGGAAGCAACCTGGTCGTCGAGTACAATCTTCCCTCATATGCGTCCACAATACCATGGATGGACAACGGCGTTGAGACCCACGAACCGCTCCATATCATCTCCAGAGCCATGCTGACGGTTTCCAACAGCGGATACAACACGGCGACATTCGCGCCGTTGGTCATCTACGACGACCACTTCTCCAAGATGAAGTGGGACTACGGCAGGGGCAGGAGCGTCCGCGCACACGGCCCCGAGATAGTGACCAGCCCGATGATCGAGAGCATAAAGGTGGGCAACCTGGAGAGGGACTTCCTCAGTGCAGGCGCACCGAACAACGTTCTTGCCAAGCTCTACGTTTCCAATCTCGGAGACGACATTGCCGAGAGCGTCAGGGTGAAGGCGGTCATCCCGGAAGGGGTGGCGCTGCTGAGCTCCCAGCCGACGTACTCGTACTACGATGTTGCGACCGGTGGCGTTGAATGGACCCTTGGAGACATCTCACCCAGAGGTTCGATTCCGATAGCTTTGGAGTTCCTGGCAGTTCCGCCCATACCTGCTGGACCCACCGCATTCTACACATTATTGGAGACGGTCAATTCACACTTCACTCACATGTATCTGCAGACGCAGGTCGTCGGCGACACCGTAGGGCCGCCCGCTTTGAATGCACTTGTCATGAGGGACATAGATCCACCTGATGCTCCCGAGCTGAACCCGATATTATCGCCGACCAACAACCCGGTTACGATCGTTACGGGAACGAGCGAGCCGGACGCTACCGTTCAGGTGTACAGGAACTCTGTTCTCATCGGCTCCATACTGGCGGATGCGAACGGCGATTTCGAGATGAACATCCTGCTTCTGGAAGGTGGGAACACCATTACTGCCAGGGCAACCGATGTCTTGGGGAACGGACCTGGTATCGAGAGCGCCCCGAGGTTCGTGTTACTGGATACGATAGCCCCCAACGCTCCAAAGCTGGACTCAATTCCGACCATCACCTCAGATGTGGGTCTGGTGGTCAACGGCAGAGCGGAAGCGCTGTCCTCGGTAGAGATATTCGTGAACGGCATCTCCGGCGGCATAAATGACGCGGATGCATCCGGCAACTTCGGACACTTCGTTCTGCTAACCGAAGGGGAGAACTCCATCACAGCACGGGCTTCGGATTCACTTGGTAATCTTGGTCCGTATGCTAACCCAGTGACGATCGAACTGGATACAATAGCGCCTGAAGCTTTCATTGACTATGTATCTGCATCTGAGATAATCGATGGAAGGAATCTGTTCTTGACAGGCCACGGCCAGGACGCCAACGCCATAGTCGCGTTCGAGTGGAGGTCCAACGTGGACGGGGTCTTGAGCGGCCAATCATCTTTCAGCACTTCAGACCTTTCGGTTGGAACGCACACGATCGCGTTCAAGGTCAAGGACGAGGCGGGTCACTGGTCCGCTCCGGTCCTGGCTCAGGTCAAAGTAAAGGTCAGCACCGGTCCGGTGGTCGATGTGATAGTGGACTCGAAGGCCTCCGAGGGTGAACCAGTTGACTTCAAGGGCGTCGTTCTCAAGTCGGACGGGGTCATTGCCAAGTACGAATGGGACTTCGACGGTGACGGGACTTACGACTGGCATTCCGAAGACAATGGATTCACTGTCCACACCTATTACGAGCCAGGCAAGTACAATGCATACTTCCGAGTGACCGACCAGGACGGGGATGTGAGCTTGACATCGGTGACCATTGACGTCAAAGAGGATGTGCGGGACAACAGTGCCGAGGTCGTTCTATTCGGTGTGATGATCGGAGTAATAGCTGCCCTTCTTGTGTTCCTGGCTGTCATTTACAGGCGAAAAGAGAAAGGTTACGTCCTGAGGCCGAAGGAAGAGAAGAAGTGATCTTCAATCCGGACGATCGAACTTGGACTTCCCACAGTTGGGGCAAACAATATCCCCCAGTGGCATCTCCGAGTAACAGTGTCTGCAGATGTTCTGCCTCTCCAACCTGGTTGGTTGTGGGGTGCCTCTTGAAACCGAAGTCTGAACAGGTGTTCTGGTATACGTGCTTGAAGGCTTGGCATACGCCCGCTCAGCGTTCTTCCACCTGACCGCGCCGATAAATGTGACGAGCGTTCCCAACAGGATCATGGCCCCGGCTGCGATATAGAACGGCGAGTTATCCTCCTTCCCACCTGATGTGACCGTCCAATACCAGTATGGATATCCATCTACTGTCAGTATCTGGAGCCTCAAGTTCAGCATCACGTTGTCGCCCACGTCACCCATATCCTCCTTGGCCAATGGGCATTCGTCCCAGACATTGTCCAGTTCGTAACAGTATCTGTATCCCATCGCGTACAGGTCGCTTTCGTTCTGGGCGTTCAGTGGGAACTCGCCCGTTATCTTCCCAGCAACGGACACTCTGTCCCCCTCGTAGTATGACCCGTAGTATCCTTCCTCAGTGGTTCCCACCCAGTCGTTGGAGATGTCCTTCATGTTCCTTATCGTGAGCGGCACCGCGGCTATTACCAGTCCGATGATTATGATCAGGATGCCCACGTAGATGATCGCTTTGGACGGTTTCTTCCTGGGCGGACCCGCCTGGTACGGCGGCGGTTTCGATGGACCGCTCTCGTATCGATACTCGCTTCCCCCTCCGAAATCTCTGTCCAATCCCCTCACCGGTTAGCGCTATCGTTCGAACATATTTAAGTCTTTATTCTGGGAGCCCATCTGGTGCGGTCAATCTTCGATCTGGAAGAGGCCATTGTCCGAGAGAATCTCCACCATCTCAACTATGTCCTTTGCCTCGAAATCCGGTTCCGGCACCCCTTCCCTGCGTTCTTCGTTGAACCTGTTTATCCAGATGACCGGAATACCCATTCTCCTGGCCCCAACGATATCGCTCGTCTGGGAATCGCCCACCATTACCGCCTCTCCAGGTTCGCACCCGACCTCTCCCAGCGCACACTGGAATATCTTTGGATATGGTTTGTAACCCCTCGCCTTCTCCGAGGACACGGCGTACTCGAAATGCAGCCCGTTCTTCTTCATCGCGACGTCCAGCAGATGCTCGTCTGCGTTGGACACCATGCACTTGGGCACGGATCCCAGTTTCGGGAGAGCTTCTGAAGCATCTTCGTAGAGCTCCGCGTGGTACCAGCTCTTGTACATCCTGTTGAGGTAGCCATCGGTATCGTCCTCGATCCCCAGCTCCTTGTACGTCTTCTTGAGGCTGACCTCGTTCGCCCTCCACAGGGTTATGAACTCTCCCCCCAGGACCTCCTTGTAGTGGCCGTCCCAGACGATCAGGAATTCGTTGGGCGTCATGGCGAGCGAGTTCTTGTCCACGATCTCCTCGCACGCTCGGATGATTGACTCCATGCCGCCTGATAACAGCGTTCCGAACGCGTCCAGGAAAAGGACCTTCTTGGGCATCGGGAGGGGTAATGGGCTATGGATTTATTCAGTTTTGCTCGGGTGAGGGCACAATTCATTCAGAGGGCATTCGTTGCAGAGTGGTTTGGTCTTGCAGTGCTGTTTGCCGAGTTCTACCCAGAGGGCGTGGAATTCGTTGTAGAGAGTTGTGTCTTTGGGGAGTGAGGTTTCGAAGAAGTCCCTGATTTGCTCATAGTCATCGGTGTCTGCCAGTTCCAGTCTCTTGAGGGCGCGTCTGGTGTATGCGTCCACCACGAAGAAGGGTTTGATGCATGCGTAGAGGAGTATGGAATCTGCGGTCTCGTGACCGATGCCTTTGACCGAGAGCAGCTTCTCTCTGAGCTCTTGACCGTCTTCTGTGCACATCTTGTCCAGATCGCCCTGATATTCCTCCACAAGAAAGCCAACTAAGTTCTTGATGGCCCTGGATTTCTGCCTGTAGAAGCCGGTCTTGCGGATCTCCTGCTCCAACTCGTCTTTAGGGATCTCACTTAACGACACGACGTCCAGCAGGTCCTTGTCCTTGAGGTTCTGGATGGCGATCTCCACGTTCTTCCAGGATGTCTGCTGCGTGAGAATGGCACCTATCATGACCTCGAACGGTGTGTCGGCCGGCCACCAGTTCTGCGGACCGAACGAGTCGAACAATCTCGAATAGATCTCCTGGAGGTCCGTCATCTGTCCTGGAACGGTCGTATTGCTATAGAAACTTGCCAACTAACCTTTTAGTAGAAGTGAGGGATTCGATGTCTTGATGTCGTGGAACGAGGACCTGTTCAGGTTCATCAATCAGGATATGGCCAACCCGGGTCTGGATGTGGTGTTTTCTATTCTCATCATTCTGGGGACCGTTTACGTCTGGTTGGTGGTCGTTCCGGCGCTGTGGTGGAAGGGGAAGAGGAACGAGGCGGTGGACCTGTTCTTCTTGATCCTGCTGGTGCTGGTGGTGACGACGGTCCTGAAGTTCTTGTTTGCTGTTCCACGACCTGAAGATATCAGGGAGGTCCCATTTTCCATTCCTGGGTACTTTCCGTATGATGTCTATTCGTTCCCTAGCAATCATGCGTCGAGGGCGTTTGCTTGTGCGGTGTTCCTTTCTTTCAGGTTCAGGAAGTGGACGGTGCCGTTGTTCGTGTATGCGTTCTTGATCGGATTGGCGAAGATCTATGTTGGGGCGCATTATCCTGTGGATATCATTGGCGGTGCAGCAATTGGAGTCGCTTTTGGATTGATGGTCATATATCTAGAGAGAATATCATTCTATGGGGAAAAGAGAGACCGCTTCGTTTCGAGGCTGGAGTCGCTAGTCAAGTTCAGTGGACGGCAAGCAAGCGAGAAGCGGGATTCCTCGGAAGAGACGTTGCAGTTGGCGAAAGAAGCCAAGATAACTGGTACAATACGCTGCAAGTCATGTGGGAGCAAATACAGATTGAGCGGTCATTGGCCGCATCACGCAGGGGATTCCGAAGTGGGGTTCCTCTATTGCGACAAGGATTCGACAGTTGTGACGTGGTCAGCTTTCGATGAGAGGTACTTGGACGTTGCAGACGGCAAGAACTCACCTTGGAGTCTTTTAAGACAGGAACAGACTGCAGTAGAGGCTGCGCTGAAGCCATGTCCATGCGGTGGGACTTTCAAGTTCGAGAATAAGTTGCTCTGTCCCGACTGCGGGGCTCCACTGGCAGAGAGTATTGGGAACACTATCTACTTCTATGTCATTGGAGAGCGTGCAGATGGGGAGGAAGCGAATATCTGGAAATGGTGAACATGGCGTCCATTAAATGTGCTTCATGTGGTTCTGAGTTCACGTTGAATCAGAATCACCCCTACCACGCGGGATTCTCTCAGTTAGGATTCCTCTATTGCGATAAGGATACGACGGTTGTCAGTTGGAATGATATCGCTGATAATGTCTATAGACGCCTGGCTGGAAACAAGGCTCCGTGGGCATTGACGGCGGAAGAACAAGAAACCGTGGAGAATGCTTTGAAGGGCTGTCCATGTGGTGGCAGGTTCAAGTTCAGAAATCCCTTGCGTTGTCCAAGATGCAAGGCTGTGATGAAAGAGGGCATTTCGGAAGAGAGTATCTATCTCTATATCCTTGGCGTCTGGATCGATGGTGAGAGTACGAATATATGGAAATGAACCCTGTGGATTATCATACCCAGAGAACTCTATCACTACCCACTTTCCTTCCCAAAACAGCTATGTCCACGGCGACGAGTATGGCCTTCTTGCCCTGACCAATGGTTTGAAATCCACCTTGACAACTCACAATTAAGTATGTATATCTGGATTGGCTCTTTGTCGTGATTCAAATGGCTTACAGGCGATTCATTGGCCTTCTGACCATCATTGATCCTGACAAACCTGGGGAACGTAGTTGGGAAACCCTGCAAGAAATCGGCAAGCACATTGCCCAACTCGGGATATCTCTGGACTACTACATTCAAATGAACGCGGCGACGCAGGACGCTCTCACTGGGGAGAATGAGCCGTTCACGGATGAGTATGAGCAAGGAATGGGCGAGCGTGAGGAGGCTCAGTTGTTGTGGAAGAGAATGCCCCCAGTCGAGAAGGGCCAAGACAGGTTGTACTTCACTGTGCTGAAAAGTCCTGTGGACAATACCATCGATGAAGCTCTGACATGGGGCCTCAGACCCTCAATCAGACCCCCCTTGGATGAGGCATTGTCAGGGTCCGGTGAGACAGAAGGAGAGATCCACATCTTCCGCTTCCTGAAAGGCATATGGGAACGGCCTGAGGTGGTCAATGGCATCTTCGCGACTTTCGAAGTGGATTTGCAGTGGCCAGACCTCAAAGTCTACAAGTGCACCTTCGAAGAGTTGCTCACGGAGCTGTATTATCTCTATGAGAAGAGATTCCCAGCAGCTTCGTACTATGTAGAGAAATAGGTTCGATTAGCCGACCCTCTTCACTCCATCCACTCTGTCAAAATCCGAGTCGAAGGACAATATTCCCGAGAGCCTCTTCCTCCTCGTGATCACGACCGATACCGAATCTGGAAGCGATAGCTTGCCGTCATATCTCAGGAATACTTCCATGCCCTCGCGAAGAATATCCTCATCAACATACTCGATGTGACA
>JAUVGH010000005.1 GCA_030593885.1 Methanomassiliicoccales archaeon | reverse complement strand
CCAACGTCCGCACCGTCACCCTTGATGATTGAATACAGCGGTATCTCCAGGTCGGCCAGCAACGACCTCATCTGAATGATCGAACACTTGAGCCATCTCTCTCCAGACTGACCGCAAACTCCTATCAACATCGCCCTCTTCCCTCCTGAGAATCTGCTCCCGCCAGGCAAGTTCCTCTTGTAATCCCATATGACCTTAGACCTGCCGGTCCGGTCTATGAATATTTTCATCTGGGCTGTGACGCCTGAGTAATAGGTCGGTGAAGCAAGCACCAATCCGTCGCTCGACTCAACCTTCTCCCATAGCTCTCGCATGTCATCCTTCTGAACGCATTCGCCGTCCTTCTTCTCACAATAACCACAGTTCTTGCATGGTCTCATGTCCAGTTTGTTCAGCTTCACGATCTCGGTTTCGATTTCTCTCCCGTGCAGAATCTCATCAACGCGCTCAATGATTCTAGCGGTATTGCCTTTTGACCTCGGACTGCCGACCAAGATGAGAACCTTTTTCATCGGCCCTGAGAATCCCTACACAATATTAATTGGTTTTCAATTGCCGTCGTCCGCCCCTTCCTCAAAACCCTTGGAACAGATCTCCTCGCATATCTTGCAGTCTCCGGAGCACGGCTCCACATGGACGTTCACCTCGTAATCTGGCACTCGGTTGGAGATCCTGGATTCTATATCATGGACAAGTTTGTGGGCATCCTCAACCGTCGTATGCTTTGCGATCAGAATGTGCATCTCGATCTTCCCGCCCTTGGCAGAACGGATGACCTCGATTTTGTGGGAGGACAGTATCTCGTCGTATCCAGTGATCACATCCTCCACTTCTTCCTCCACCCGTCTCACTCCTTCCGTGTCTTCTCTGGACTCAACATGCACCGTCGGCTCGGCGTCAATCTTATCTCTGATCCTTGCTTCCAGGTCTGACGCGATCTTGTGTGCTTCGCCGGCCGAGATGGACTCATCTACGGTTATGTGCATGGAGATGGCCTTGTAGCTTCCGTAATCATGCACCAGAATGTCGTGAGCATCCTCAACACCCTCGACCGATGATGCCACCTCCTTCACTGTCCTGAGCATCTCCTCCGAAGGTGCACGTCCCAGCAACTCGTTCCCAGACTCCTTGATGAGCATGATCCCAGTGGATATCACGAAGACCGCCACGACGATCCCCATTATTGGGTCAATGATCCTGAAAGAGGCATTGATGCTCGACACGTAGATCCCGACAGCGATCACCACCGAGATCAATGCGTCAAACCTATGGTTCCAAGCGTCCGCTCTCAACGCTCTGCTGTCTATCTTGTCTGCGATTTTGAATGCGAACCTGGCCATTGCCTCCTTGACAACCGCGAAGAACAGGATCAGAACGGCGACGGTCAGGCTTCCTTGGATCGCCGGTTCCCAGAGGCCTTGGGCGGAGGCAACCAGGACGGCCACCCCCATCGCGACCACCAAGGACGCCACCACTATCGACAGGATGCCTTCTGCCCTCGCGTGCCCGTACGGATGTTCTTGGTCGGCCTCTTTCTTGGCCAGCCTGAAACCGAAGATGATCACTATCGAGATACCAAGGTCCGTTAGATGGTTCATCGAGTCCCCGAACAAGGCGATGCTGGAGATGGTGAGTCCAAGGACGAGTTTGGAGACAAAGAGAGATGAGTTACCTACGATACCCACCGCGGATTCCAGGTATCCGTATTTGGCCCTTACATCTGGGTCGGATGGGTCACCATAGTCCGGAATGAGGGACACGGTTCCTTTGAACCCTAAATCTGGATATAAGGCTTGTGCTGGCACTGTAACAAGTGGATCGATTCCCTACAAAGAACGATATACATCGAACTGGATTCTCCTCCGTGCGGAAAGGGACCGAAAGGCTGGTGGACCTGGTCAAGAAGAGTGCGAGTCCCGAGGACGCTCCTCATGCAAATAAGTACATTAAGACCAATCTGGAGCTCCTTGGAGTAAGAATGCCCATACTGGATTCGATTGCGAAGGAGTTCTTTGACCTGCACAAGAAGGACGGGAACCTCCGCGAGGTCCACCGGACCGTGGACGAGCTTTGGGCCGTCCCGATATACGATGTCAAGACACTGGCCATATCCATATTGAGGAGGTTTCGCAGGAAGTTGGACCTGACCACGTTCGATCTGGTCAAGGCGTGGTGGGACGATATCGACAACTGGGCGCACTGCGACGGGATGTCCGTGTACGTTCTGGGCTCGATCTTGCTGAAGGACGATTCGGCGATCTCGGAGATAATGGAGTGGACCAAGTCCGACAACTTCTGGAGGAGGAGAGCGGCTCTGACCTCGACCATGCTCGGCAACCGCGCAGGGAAAGGCGACCCGTTCTGGACCTTGACGATGCTGAACGATGTTCTGGACGACGACGAGTACTATGTGAGGAAGGTGTACGGCTGGGTGTTGAGGGAGATGGGCAAGGGATATCCAGATTTCGTGTTCGAGTATATGATGTTCAACAAGTCCAAGTTCAACAAGACCGATGTCAAAGAGGCGGTGAAGCACCTTCCGAAAGAGAAGGCGAAGACGGTGATGGAGACAGATTTTTCGTTGTGAATGTCCCGATTCACAAACCCTTTTATCTGCGAATGACGTGTACATCTTGAGAGGGGGAAGAATCGTTTTCCATCCTTTCTTTCTTATCCATTGGGGGCGGAATCCGCATGATTCAGAGATTATCCAGATCCGTTGACAAGGCTGTGGACATGGGTGCCGACTTCGCGGACGCGAGGTTCGAGGACAGGAAGATTTCCACCATTCTAGTTGTGAACGACCAGCTGCGCAGTTTCCAGGACATGTCCAAGAAGGGTGTGGGCATCAGGGCTCTTGTGGGCGGGTCGTGGGGGCAGAGCTCCACATCTCGATTGGACCCAGATTCCCTGCTCGAAGCCGCTCAAAGGGCGGTGAAGATGGCCAAGCACAACGCTGGGAAGACCAAGAAGGAAGTCTCCCTGGAATCTATGGCGACGATCAAGAAGAGCATCGAGGCACATGTCAAGAAGGACCCTGAGGACGTGGACGCAGACACCAAGCTCGAGTTCACCATGGACCTGTCCAAGGCCCAGAAGGTGGACGACAGGGTCGTCAATACCAACTCCAGGTACGGGGAGAAGATCTACAAGTTCGGGCTTGTGAACTCTCTCGGCAGCGAACTGGAATGGAGCGAGATAAGGACGCTGGCAGTGGCTCACGCAATCGCCGCCGAGGGGGAAAAGAGGGAGTTCTCCTACGACGTGTACGATGGGTCCAGAGGATACGAGCTGATCGACGAGATCGACCCGAATGCCATGGGGCAGAGGGTCGGTTCCGAGGCGGTAGAGCTTCTGGGTGCCAAGAGACCCCCAAACGGCATGATGACCGTTGTCGCCGACCCTGACATCTCAGGGATGCTGGCTCATGAGGTAATGGGACACGCTTCCGAAGCCGATGAAGTGGTCAAGAACAGGTCCTTCCTTACGTCGATGGTGGGCAAGAGGGTGGCGACCGATAAGATCTCCATGGTCGATGATGGAACGTACCCAGGTGCCAATGGGACCATACCTTTCGACAGCGAGGGTTCGCCATCCGCCAACACACTGATAATCGAGAACGGGATCTACAGGGGCTTCATGCAGAGCTTGGAAACCGCCAATGTGATGGGTGTTCCACCGACCGGCAACGGCAGGGCCGAGGATTACTCCAGACGTATCTACGTAAGGATGACAAACACTTATTTCGAAAAGGGCTCGGACAGCCTGGATGAGATGATCGAAGAGACGAAGGAAGGCATCCTCACCGCCAAAGCGATGAGGGGTATGGAGGATCCAGTCGGCGGCGGCTTCGAGGCAGTGGCGCTCAAGGGCTACTTGATCAAGAACGGCGAGGTTACCGATCCCATTCCATCGTTCACTCTAACTGGAAGTGCTCTTGACATACTCAGCACAGCAGACCTGGTCAGCAAGGAATTCAAGCTCAGCGGGGGCATGTGCGGAAAGGGCGACGAGGACTGGGTGAACGTCTCCTCTGGAGGTCCGTATATACGGGCCAAGATTGTGGTTGGGGGTGCATAGATGACCGACCTGGGGTCCATCAATGATATAGTGATATCCAAAGCATCAAAGGAAGGAGTCTCCGATGTCGAATGCTTCTCTTTAAGATGGCGTTCCAGATCCGCCTACATCGAAGATTCTCGTCCGAACATCGCGCTGCACGACGAGGAATCAGGCATCGGGGTGAACGTGGCCATTGGGAAGAAGGTCGGCTTCGCCTCCGCGACCATTGAGCGAGAAGAGGATGCTCTGTCCGCTCTTGGGTCGGCCATAAGGATAGCGAAACTCTCACCGGACGATCCTCACTTCACATCATTCCCGTCGGCCAAGAAGGTCACACGGACGGTCGAAGGCGTTTACGACAAAGCCATCCTGGATGCCACTTCCGAAGAGCTGATGGACAGGGCGATGATTGTTGTCGATTCTGCGATGGAATCCGACGGAATGGAGGTCCCCAAGGGCCATATAAGGGCCCAGGAATACGAGTTCAGGATATCCAACTCCACTGGACTGGAGAACGGGCACAAGGGCACACTTCTTTTCGCGTCCTTCTCGTCCAAGCTCACAGATGGAGGCAAGAGCGGGGAGGGCATTGAGAATGTCTACTCCACAAAGATCACTGGCATCGATTTCGAGGGAATGGGCAAGAAGATCTCGACCAGGGCGGTCAACACGCTCAACGCAACACCCTTCAAGGGAAAGCTGGAGGCCCCGACCATCATAGCCAACGTGGAGCTGGGCCAGATGCTCCTTTCGAGCCTTGCATCTGCACTGAGCGGAGAGAACGTGAACAAGAAGAGAAGTCCATGGGCTGACAAGATGGGGGCCAAGATGTTCTCGGAGGAACTCTCGATACTTGATAGACCCCTGCTTCCCAACGCAATGCAGTCCGCTCCCGTGGATGACGAGGGCACCCCGACCGAGGACAGGGCGCTTATCGAGAAAGGCGTTCTCAAACGATTCATCAACGATCATTACAATGCCGGGATTTCTGGCCAGGAGGCTGGGAACGGTTACAGAAGAGGGGTCGGGACCATAGAGAAGAGCTACTTGGGCCCTGCCGGATGCTCGGTCTCCAACCTCACAATACCTCCCGGGAACAAGAGCCTGGAGGACATGATATCTGAAATGGACAAGGGCATCTACGTGGAGAAGTTCGCCGCCCCGGAGGTCAACCCGTTCATGGGCGCCTTCGGCCTGGAAGTGAGGAATGCCAGCATAATCGAGAAAGGGGAACTCAAGGAATACGTCAAGTTCGCACTGTTGTCCGGGAACCTGTATGAGAGCCTCGGCAAGATCATCTCCATCGGCAACGATCTGGAGTTCGGCGGACCTTACATGATCTCCGACCCGGGGGACACATATTGTCCATCAATTGCTTTCGACGGCTTCATGCTAATTGGCCAGGATTGATTGCTCAACAACCAATAAATATCCTTTGATGCATACGATTCGAGCGGAGGCAGGGTATGGACACTGCAAAGTTGTATGATGAGCTGGTAGAGATCAAGAAGCGGATGAAGAGGCTCGAGGACATCAGCGGGATAACTCACTTTTGCGACCTGCGGGATGAAGAGAAAGAAAGGAAGATGCTCAGCTATCTGGAGACTGTTCCGGAAGCCTCGGAGAGGGCCATATCGAACGAGATCAACCTCGAACTGGCGGATCTCAGATGTTACACCGCGTCAATGCTCTATCGCGACCTCGTAATGGTCACCAGCGTTGAGTCCGAAGTGCTCAACGGATACGCTACAAGCGTGATAAGGAAGCTCGGGATCACGAACGAGGGCAAGTTGTACCTTGAAGAGATTTCCGAGTGAACTCAACTTCTATCCTAGCCCCGCTTGCAGAACTTCTCGAAGTACTCTTTCGTGAGGAGGCTGGCCCTTCTCAGCTGTTCCATTTCTATCCCAGGTACTCCACATGAGAGGATGTAGATGCTCTCTGTCCTATCGGTGACCTTGGTGTTGTCCGATGTTCTGCCCCAGATCTCCAAGTTCTTCTCCTTTTCGAGGTGATTTCAGAGCATTTCCGGACTGTCTGGCCTACACTTATCATATGTGATAATGAAAAAGAAACCCTTATTCCCATACTGCCGAATGGAATGCCCTGGAGGATTCACTCGTGGCGCCCCTGAGACGTGAGAAGATAAAGGCCAAGGTCTGCATGGTCGGAGACAACTCCGTGGGGAAGACCAGTCTTGTCAGAAGATTCGTTTATGACACCTTTGAGGACAAGTATCTGGCAACTCTCGGAGCAAAGGTCACCAAGAAGAACGAGATAGTCCCATTCCCGGAGCTGGGGATCGAGTACGAGATCGCCATGATAATCTACGACATCATGGGTGCCAAGGAGTTCAGGAGCCTGCTTAGGGAGGCCTATTTCTTCGGCGCTCAAGGACTGATCGCGGTTTGCGATCTGACAGCTGGAGAGACGTTCGAGAGCCTCGAGGACTGGATAATGAACGCGTTCAACGTCACCGGCAAGATCCCTGTCGAGCTCCTGGCCAACAAGGCAGATCTCGAGGGTGAGTACGTTATCACCGAGAGCGACATCGAGAAGCTGTCCGAGAATTACGAGTCCACACATAAACTGACCAGTGCAAAGACAGGCTCGAACGTGGAGCCGGCATTCGAAGACATCGCAAGACTTCTGGCAAGACAGAACCTCAGGGCGAAGCTTGTGGACAACTAGCCAGTGCCGAGTCCCTCCAAAGCGAACGTTTTTTTCTTTTGACCGTGTTTCAGTACTGACGCCGTAACAGGGGGAATTACCATGATCAACATCGAGGAGATGAGGGTATACCGAGCAAGGACTTCGAAGATATGGCCCCCATGATGATGCAGATGATGAAGGAGAAGAACGTTCCATCATGGCTGGACACATTGAGGACCGCAAAGGAGCTGGGGAATGTCAGGGTTCTCGCTTGCGCGATGACCGCAGACCTCATGGGATTGGACAAGGACAGCTTCGAGGACGTCGTGGACGATATCGTCGGTGTGGGTGAGTTCGTCGACAGCGCCAAGGACGCGAAGATAACACTCTTTATCTAAACAGGTGGGTTTACTGGTGGTTCAATGCCCGATGATGTCGAAACTGATGTTATGATAGATGCCAGGGGCAGTTTCTGCCCAGGACCTCTGATGGAACTCATTCGTGCGATAAGGGAAGGCGAGGTCGGAGAGACGATTGCCATCCTCTCCAATGATAACGGGTCAAAGAGAGACATTCCTCTTTGGGTCGGGAAGGCCGGACACGAGCTCATTGGAGTATTCGACAAAGGGGATCATGACAGGATAGTCGTGAAGAAATTGAAATAGTCGTGATGGCTATTCTCGGACGCTTTCGAATGGAGTGTTGCATCAAGTGACGAAGAAAGTTGTAGTTCTGGGTGGTGGAGTGGGGGGAACGATGGTCGCCAACTCACTTGCCAAGGGCCTGAAGAAGGAAGAGGCCGAGATCACTATCGTGGACGAGGATGGAAAGCATGTTTACCAGCCAGGTTTCATCTACATCTCCTTTGGGAATGAGAAACCGCACAAGATCGTGAAGGATGAAAGGAAACTGCTCAGGAGGAATGTGAATCTGGTGGTCGACAAGGCGGTCAAGATCGATGTGGATGATCGAAAGGTCATAACGTCGAAGGACAAGAAGCTGGAATATGATTACCTCGTGCTGGCAACGGGTGCGGAAATACATCCGGAAGATATACCCGGGTCCGAGGACGCGCATCATTTCTACGATACTGAATCCTCAGTGAAACTGCGGAAGGCATTGGCCAAATTCAACGGCGGTAGGATCGTCATAGGTATCGGCGGTGTTCCGTACAAATGCCCTCCAGCTCCTGCAGAGTCAGCCTGCCTCATGGACTATTACTTCCACAGAAGGGGCATCAGGGACAAGGTTACAATCGAGCTCCTTTCCCCTCTTCCCCGGATATTCCCGATCGAGCCGATCGACCCTCTCGTCTCAAAGGTCTTCGAGATGAAGAACATCAAGAGCCAGACCTTCTTCAACGTTGAGAGCGTCGAACCGGAGAAGAAGCTGATCCATTCATTGGAAGGAGAGTCTGCCGATTATGATCTTCTGATACTCATTCCCCCCCACAAGGGAGCCAAGGTGATTCGGGCGACTCAACTGTGTGACAGGGGAGGTTGGATCATAACGGACAGGGAAACGCTGAAGGTGCTTGACTACGACGATGTTTATGCCATCGGTGACGCCACAAATCTACCGGTTTCAAAATCTGGTACCGCCGCCCATTACGAGAACTCGGTCGTTTCCGGGAGCATTATCGGGGACATCCGGGGGACCTCACAGGGTGAGACGTATGATGGAAGGGTCACCTGTTTCTGCGACGCTGGCTTCAGGAGGGGAATAATGCTGGACTTCGACTATGAGCACCCGCCCGTGCCTCCGCCCTTTTCAAGAATGGCGTACTTCAAGAAGATCTTCTTCAACAAGTTCTACTGGTGGATCCTACCCAAGGATAGGTTGCCCGGGTTCGTTACCGGAAAACTGGAATGAGCTGTTCTCTCCCCCTCACTCAACGTGTGGCGGTTCCTTGATAAAACCTTCTTTCATGAATAACTGAACCTTCTCCCTCGCCGTCCTTATGAGGAACTCGGCCCTCTCGAAGATCTCCTGCCTGCTCTTCTTCACCCTTGCGATGCCTTGTTCAATGGCTTTCAGTGCTACGGCTGTGGCCTCCCTCGGGAAGACCTCCCATTCGTCCATCGTTGGAACGATGTATTCTTCGTGGATCCCGTTGTCCTCGGCTGTCTGTGCAAGCTCCTCCGCGGCGGCTATGACCATCTCGTCGGTGATCGTCTTGGCGTAGACGTCCAGAGTACCCCTGAATATCCCCGGGAAGCCCAGGGAATTGTTCACTTGATTGGGGAAATCGGACCTACCGGTACCGATAATCCTCGCGCCAGCCTCCTTCGCCTCCCAAGGCCAAATCTCGGGAACCGGGTTTGCTATCGGGAATATGATGGAGTCGTCAGCCATCGAGGATACCCATTCTTTCTTCAGGACTCCCGGGCCTGGCTTTGTGGCAGAAATGCAGACGTCGGTGCCTTTCATACACTCTGAAGTGCCACCCTCGCGTCCCTCCTTATTGGACATCTGTGCCATCGCCCATTTCTCTGGGTATTTTTCTTTGATGTCGGTCCTGTTAAGCCCGAGTATGCCTTTGCTGTCAGCCATTATGATGTTGTCAGCGTTCACTCCAGCTGCTATCAGGACCCTAGCGATAGCGATGTTGGAAGCACCTGCTCCTATCATGGAGATCGTCGCTTCGTTCATCTTCTTCCCGACCACCTTGAGCGCATTGATGACCCCCGCCACGACTACGGTCGCCGTGCCCTGTTGGTCGTCGTGCCAGACCGGAATGGTCGCCTCTTTTCTCAAAGTGTCAAGTATGTAGAAGCACTTCGGTTGGGACAGATCCTCGAGGTTTATCCCGCCGAATGAGGGAGTCAGCCATTTCACAGCGGTTATGATTTCATCCGGGTCCTTCGTGTCCAGTACTATCGGGTAGGCGTCCACTCCTCCCAGATACTTGAAGAGCAAGGCCTTCCCCTCCATTACCGGTAGTCCGGCGAGAGGACCGATGTCCCCCAGACCCAGGACCCGCGTGCCGTCCGAGACGACCGCGATGGTGTTCCATCTGTTCGTGTGCCTGAACCCTTCTTCAGGGTCCTTTTCGATTATCCTGCACGGTTCCGCGACCCCCGGTGTGTACCAGATGGAAAAGTCGTTGAAATCCTTGATTCTGACCTTGGGCATGATCTCGATCTTTCCTTCATAGAATGGATGGTAGACTGCAGCCTGCCTTGCCGGCAGTTCAGCCTTGTGAATCAACTTCTCCACTTCTTCCTCGCTAGGAGCTTTCTTGCTCTTGTCGCCTTCCTCAGCAGCGTCATTCATTTTCCGTTCCTCCCCGATAAGTCATAGATCTACAGAGTTGTCACCCTCGCCCTCCACAGTAGGGCGCGGATACGTTCTCGAGGATATGCTGATTTCTACTTAACCATTTCTCATGAAACGAGAACTTTTGGACGAATCCGAGCATTGAATTGACTAATCACGGCTTCCAATATCCGAAACCAGCAACAAACCGATTGGGAAAGGATTTTAGGAAGGTCGTCAATCTTCTTGCGTGCTCTGTCTTGGCATCGAAGGAACGGCTCATACCGTTGGTGTGGGCATCGTCGACGAGAACTGCAACATCCTGTCCAACCTCACGGACATGTATGAACCTCTGGAGGGAGGGATACATCCCAGAGAGGCGGCCAACCACCATGCCGACGTCCTTATCCACCTCGTCAAGAAGTCGCTCAAGTCAGCGGGGAAGAGGTTCGAAGACGTGGATCTGGTGGCCTTCTCCCAGGGTCCCGGCCTTGGTCCGTGTCTGAGGACGGTTGCCACAGGTGCCAGAGCGCTTGCCATTTCCCTCGACAAACCCATCATAGGAGTGAACCACTGCATCGCACATCTGGAGATCGGGAGGAAGACCACGGGCTGCGAGGACCCGGTTCTGCTGTACCTTTCTGGTGGGAACACACAGGTCATCGCATTCACAGAGAAGAGATACCGCGTTCTCGGGGAAACGCTTGACATCGGCATAGGCAACATGCTGGACAAGTTCGGCAGGGAGGTCGGTCTTTCCTTCCCCTCGGGTCCGGCCATAGAGGCACTCGCGGAAAAAGGCGACAAGCTATTACAACTGCCATATTCAGTGAAAGGTATGGACGTGGCGTTCTCGGGCATCCTGACCGCGGCTTTGAACCTCCACAAGAAAGGCGAGGGCCTGGAGGACGTCTGCGCCTCCCTTCAGGAGACAAGTTTCGCAATGGTGACGGAAGTGACCGAGAGGGCCATGGCGCATCTGGAGAAGAACGAGGTCCTGCTCGGCGGGGGGGTCGCCTGCAACAAGAGGCTCGGTGAAATGGTGGATCGGATGGCAAAGGATAGGGGAGCTAGCAAGTTCGTTCCAGATCCATCGCTGTGCGTCGACAACGGTGCCATGATAGCCTGGACCGGCTTTCTGGAGTACGGGTCCGGAATAAGAATGACAATAGATGATACTCAGATCAACCAGAGATTCAGAACGGATGATGTGGACGTGACCTGGAGATAGTCTACATATACTCCACTATCGCGCCAGTACCAGCGCCTTCTTCGAACTCGTGACCCATTTCCTTGAGCGTGGACTCGATCCCACCGAAGCATGCCATCAGGTCAGTGAATGTGCACACGCCCATGGTGCCTATCCTGAAGACCTTGCCCTTGATGTGTGCCTGTGCCCCTCCGACAATCACGTTGTGCTTCTTCTTCAGTATGTCTCGGAACGAGTCGTCTATGCCCTCGGGGTAGAGCATGGCATTCACCGTGTTGGATGCGTACTCCCTTTCAGGGAACAGATCGATCCCCAAAGCCTTAACGGCCGCTCTAGTGGCCTGGCCGAGCTTGGCTATTCGTCCGATCCTGTTCAGGAGCCCCTCTTCCTTCAACATCAGGAGCGATTCCCTAAGCGCAGGCAGGAGCGGCACGGCCGGTGTCCAAGGCGTCTGGCTCTTCTCCCTCATCTTGGTCACGTGTTTCTTCAGATTGAGATAGTAGGAGGCGTCGTCGTACGATTCTTCCATCGCCCTCTCCGAGACCGACAGCGCCGAGATACCAGCTGGAGCCCCCAGGCATTTCTGGGATCCCATGAGCGCAACGTCCACACCCCATTCATCCAGCTTGACATCAAGTCCTCCGATCGATGTTATACCGTCCATGACAAACAACGCATCGTGCTTCTTGGCCAGTGCGCCTATCTCCGGAGCGGGATTCGTGAGTCCTGTGGACGTCTCGTTGTGGCACAGCGTGACGCCCTTGAAATCGCCTTTTTCCAGTTCTGCGGCGACATCCTCCAGGTTGGGCGGCTTGCCCCAGGGGAAGTCAAGAGCGACGGAGTTGGAATACATTTCACTCAGCTCACCGAACCTCTCACCGAACTTGCCGTTGGTGATGTTCAGCACCTTGTCATCCTTTCCGAAGAGGTTGGAGATCGCCATATCCATGCCAGCGGTCCCGGATCCCGAGATCAGGGCAACATCGTTGTCGCTGTCGAACATGTACTTGAGAAGGTCTCTTATGTCTCCTATCACCTCAGTGAACTCGGGCGACCTATGCGCCACTGAAGGCTTGCTCATGACCCTGAGTATCCTGGGATGGATCTTCACTGGTCCGGGCAACATAAAGACGTTATCTTCGAGGTCCATGGTGGGGCAGATAAACGACTCACACTTAAAGAATTCGGGTTGGGGGATTGTGAGTGACACTCATGCACACGGTTTTAATAAGAACATTTATATCTAATGATATCATACGACCGTCAGACAAAGGACATACAGAGGACGTACAGAAGGCATCGGGTGGTACAGTGAAATCGGACTACGGGAAGGTCACTATTCGCGTTCCCAAGAGATTCTTGGACGCGATTGATTACCTGGTTGAGATGGACGATTTTCCTACACGATCTGAAGCGATACGGGCCGCAGTGAGGAACTTGGTGTACGACAGGGTGGACCTGGTCGCCGAGAAGCTCAAGAAGATGCAGGACGCAGAGAGGTCCATAGCGCAACTGGAAGAGATCCGTAAGCAGTACCTGAAGAAGTAGCCTTGTCAGCACTCACAAGGGATGGGATCCCCCCCTTTTAGGAGAGGTCCATCCTGGTCACGATTACCTCCCCCCCTTTTTTTTTCTTTTTGTTGACCGTATAACGCTGGTATGGCTTTATCTAACCAAGATTTATGTACTCGCATCCTGTTGGCAATTCGATGCTCAGGAGGATACTGATGTTCGGGACGGTGCTGGTCCTTCTCGCACTCGTCTTGTTGACGCCTCTGTTCCTCGAAAGAGGCAGTTCTCTGGGTGCCATTCCCAGGCTGCTGATCGATCACGCCGAGGGGGAGACCCGCATCTACGTTGAGGGCGCCGTGGAAACGACCAGATACCCGTACGTTACGATGGATGTCCTGGACATTTCCGGGAACAACTGGAGCTCATCCGACACCAGCTACAATACGATTGGTGTGACGGTCATCGTACAGGACGTCCATTCAACACATTTCCAGCTCAACATCACCATTATGGTGGGGGAGGACATCTTGGAGTACGGCTGCGAGGTCGAGATCGGCGAGGATATTGATGGCGACCCCATCATCAATGTGCTCCTGCCAGACAGGGAGGAACCGATCATCACAACCGAAGATTCATTCCCTTACAGGGACGTCATTTCCCAGGAGGTCGAGTCCTGATGAGGCTCAGATGGGTCGTTCTCTGGCTGATAGTCGTCATTGTTCTCTTCTCCATCTTCGTCGCCGAGATAACCGAGGCCATCAGGCTGACAGACCTGATATCCTACTTCTTCGTGTTCGTTCTGGCTCTCGTAATCATCGCCGTGCTTGCGGTCGTCGGCGCAGCGTTCATGGGGGTCCTGATCTCTCACAGGATATTTTCTGTAAAGAGCTTCACGCCTTTCGAGGAAGAGATGCTCCAGATGAGAAAAGAGGTCAAGGAGATCAAGAAGAAGATCGATGACCTGGTTGAAGAAGAGAAGGATTAGGCCAGCTTCTCTGGGCATTTGTCCCTTCTGGAACAGTGAATGCATTTGCCCTTTCTATTGTGGTTCCTGTGCACCTTCTTGGTCTCCATCAGCTCCCTCATTTCAATGAGTTTGCTCAGAACGAGCTTCTTCAGGTCCGGGGTGTAGTCTATCTCGTGCTGGCTGCTCTCGTATCTCAGAAGTCCGAACGGAGGGGGTTTGCCGTATTCCTCTTCCAGTAGAAGGCAGTAGGTGGCCGTCTGGAGGATGTGCGAGAACAATGGTCCTCTCGGGTTCCTGCCTGTCTTGACCTCCACTGGTATGTGGTTGTCGTCTGCCAGGAGAACGTAGTCAGGTCTTCCCCTGAGACCGAATCTCTTGGAGATGAACATCTTTGGTTTCTCGTCCAGCTCGTCGATGTAAACTATGTCACTGGATCCTATACCATGCTTCTCCCTCGCCATTGCAGCGAGTTCCATGTATCTCAGTGAGTGGTACAGGAAGAAGGTCGCACCTACCAGCCACGCGAGAGCAATCGATCCGACGATCTCTGCCAGTTGGGCGTCCTCGATCAGCGCGAAGATGATCATGAACGCAGCCACTATCGTGGCTACCATTGCGAAAACCAGGATGATTCTCTCTGCGAGGAGCCTCTCGGATTCTGTCGAGATTGTTTCTGCCCTGTAGAGGAAATACACGGCTGCAAGCAGCCATATCAGGGAGATGACCCCCAGTATCATGCTTACGTCCAGTACGGGTCTGTACAGGAACGCGAGGCCGAGAACGGCGACCATTGAGGCAGCGATCGCAAAGAAGAGCACGTTCGTTTCATTCTCCTTTGCCTTCTCCTCGTGGGTGAGTATGTCATGTATCTTCTTCGACATGCGTTTGTGTTTCTTCTCACCCTCTTCCAGCTCGGGTGTCTGCTCATCATCAGAATCGCTCAGCCACCAGCTCAACGGACAGTAAGCGAACTTCTCTATCTCGCTCGCAGAAATGTCTTTTGCAGGGTCCACGATTGTGGTTATTCATCGGGCTTTCTTATATCTTTTTGCTTCCTGTATCTGGCTAGAAAGAACGTTGCCGGCACCAAGATACCAATGAAAACGACCGTCATCAGGGCTATGCCTCCCCATACGTTCTGGGTTGGCGTCTGGGCCGCCTCATCATCTGATATGACGCTAATCAAGCAGGAGTCGGTCCCGATGTTGCCCCAGATATCCTCCACCTTCAAGGTCATCGTGAAGTTGCCCACTGTGCCAAAACTCACTGATGCGTTGGGGCCAAATGCCTCGTACACTCCGTCATTGTTCAGGTCCCAGCTGTAGTTCACTATGCCCACATCGTCGAACGAGCCGCTTGCGTCGAGTTGAAACGCCTCATGTTGAACCACGACCCTATCCTCTCCAGCGTCCGCGATCGGTTTGGTCACATCATCACGCCAGTCGTAGAAGAACAGTTCCCGGTAGAAGGATGCCACTTCCACGTCGTACACTATGATCCCGATCTCCCTGTTGGACGCTATCGAGTTCTTGTTCCAGTTGATGCTTGATATTAGCACTGTATTCCCGTCTGTTATCATACCTTTGTTATGCAGCTTCAGGAACCCGTGGGAATTGGAATCGATCAGTTTCGCCTCTATCTGAAGACCCTCCGAATCTCCGAGTTCGTTGAGGTCGGCCACGACATCGTCATTATTGTAGGGATCGTCATCGCCCACGTTGTACCAGCTTGAGTCCAGGAGAACCTGCACTCTTACACCCTTCCGGGCTGCCTTGATGATCTCATCGAGATATGGGTTCATGGTCTCGGTGTCCTTTCCCCAATGGGGACGGATGTAGAACTGTTCCAGCAGTATCTCGTCCTCGGCCGATCTTATCATCTCGATTATGGTCGAGTCGTCCAGGGATGTGTCGGGCGAAATGACCGGTCTCACACTGAAGCTCCCTTGAATTGAACGAATCGGAAAGCCACCTGCATACTCATAGGATGTGAACAGGTTCTCGTTCGGTTCAAACGGTTCCACTTCCTTTTTCACACTCTCAAACTCGACACTGTCGCCTGCCAGAGGGTTCCAATCGCTTTCGAAGATCTTCCTGTAGTAATCATGGACCTCGCTGGCCTTCACCAGGATCCCCCATCCTCTGTTGCCCGTTCGATTGTTCTCAGGAACACCTGAGTTCCCCCAGTTCTCGGAGCAGACAACTACCACATCCCCGTCTATCAAGGCGTATTTCCCGTGGTTGAAGGTGTATCTGGCGTAAATGTCGTTTGACTCGTCTGCTCGTAGAAGTCGTATCTCCGCTCCAGAATCTGAGAGTCGGTTGAGAACCTCCAGTTCAGGCGTCTTGATGCCTCCGACCGGCGACCCCTCGACCAGGACTCTGACAGACACCCCTCTTCCGAGGGCCGAGACAAGAGTGTCGGCCATCTCATGGCTGGTGAACTCGTACAGGTTGATGTCAATTCTCTCTTCGGCCATCCTTATCTCTTGGGTGATGACCTCAAAGCTCGTATCAGGAGACGAGAAAACCGTGATTGAACCATCGAAGGTCAGCAGGTCCGCATCGTAATCCGATTGACCGATGCCGTATTCTCTCAGACCCATCCAGTCCGCGGACGAGTTCGTTTCTGAGCTTCTCTTGGCTATCTTCCCCTTCCACAGGTCTTCCGCAGCGTCGCCCGTCCATCCGGCTCCATCATAGTTGGAATGCCCATAGATGAAGACGTCCACTACCCTCCCGTGGTCATCCAACAGGATCACCTCATCACCATCGTTGTTCAGGCGGGGTATGTTGCCAATGACGACCATCGATGCAGCGTCGCCATTCTCATACTGGAAATCGGCCTGGAAGAGCGTATCCTCGAAGAAAGAAGTCGAGTTCCTCGTGACATATAAGGTGTTCTGGGGTGGGATCAAGGTTCCAGCAGGGAACGCCACGTACCCTTCCAGGTCGGTAAGTGTCCATCCGCTAATGTCCTGTTCTCCAGGTGAGAAGTTCTCTATCGCGACGTACTCATCATCACGGTAAGCATTGTAGTAGATTTCAGCGATCTTAACGTCCGTTGGCACCGCTGACAGCTCTCCATTGGTCTCTCCCGGGCTCGGGTTGGACTGGACCCAGCTTTCGCGTGTGTCGACGTCATATCCGTTGGGAAAGACCGAAGCCGAATAGCCTTCAGGGACTGTCTCAGCGGCCGAGTCCCACTCTATCCCGGGGGGTGGATGGTCGAGGCCACTGCCGGAGCCGTAGCTGAAAAAATCGATGGCAGCGCCAAGACCATCCTGGAGGAGAAGATCATCGCCAGCATTGTTGAGACGAGGGGTCGTTCTGTTCGAGTACAGGTGTGCGACGCAGTCATCGAAGTCGCTGTCCGGAATGCCTGGACCAATGTGCAGAACAATATAGCATTCCCGGGGAACGGCAAGGGAGGGGAACTGGAAAATCCAGTTGTCTTGGTCCGTTATGGTCCAGTCCTGTATGTCGACGTCGTCTCCGCCGTTGAAGAGCTCTATCCATTCACCTTCAACTTCAGGCCCTTGGGGATTGTAGACTACTTCGTTCAAGACAATCGAGTTCTGTAGTTCGGCCTGTGAAGACAACGCTTGGAGGGAGAATGCGCTCAAAAGCAGCACACCTGTGAACAGCAACGCCCTCGTCATCAGGAGATAGAGGAGAGTGAGGGCATATAATGGGAATCAATACAGATAGTGTAAGTGTAGGAAGATCTTACAGATCTCCAAATAAACTGAGAAGAACTCTCCTCAAATCGTCTGCCATTTCGCGTCTGAGGTTTGCTTGCTCGACCGGATGTCAGGCAAGCTCATCCAGTACTTCCTTTGACTTCTCCACTCTCATCTCTAGATTCAGCTTCCGGAAGATCTCAAGGGCCTTGACCAGATAGTTTCGTGCGGTTTCTGGATCGCCTTTCATTTTCCACATCAAACCGGCCTCATGGTAGGCTCTGCCCAACTCCTTTTTCACGTCAAGCTCCCTGAGAATCCTGATACAATCGTCAAAGCTCTCAATAGACTTCCCCCACTTCCCTTGCTCTCGGTAAATCATGCCGAGAATCCTCTTTGTGCATCCAACCATTACCTTAAGACCGATCTCGTTGGACAAATCAGTTGCTGCTTCGCAGAAGTGCGATGCGCTATCCAAGTCCCCCTTGAGAAGATAGGTTTCCGCCAGCATGAAATACGTGACCGCCGTACTCTGCTTGCTTCCGATTCTCTCAGATATTTCTAGACTTCTCTCGCAGTATTCCAGGGCCTTGTCGTATTCTCCCAATCCGAGACTCAAGCCACCCATGTTGGTGAGATTCACCGGGTCCATTCCCTGGGTGCCGATTTCTTTGCACATTCTCAAACTCCTTTCGCAGTAGTCTCGAGCTTTCTCGTACTGATCCATGTCTACGTACATGCTCCCAATGTTCCCTAAGGTCCGCGACAGGCCTTGTTGATCGTCAATCTTCTCCGCGATCTTCCTACTCTTCTCATAGGACTCAAGTCCCAGAGCATATTCTCCTCTATCATAGTGAATGATACCAATGTTGTTGAGGACTATGGCTACGGTTAATAGGTCTCCGATTCCTTGGGATATCATCAAGCTCTTGCTGTAATATTCAATGGCTTCGTCGTACTTCCCCTTAATAGAGCGGACATTACCTATGTTCAAAAGGCAGGATGCAATGCATCCCTTGGCATCAATCTTCTTGCTTATTTTGAGGCTTCTCTCCAGATGTTCAAGGGCTTTATCGAAGTCCCCCCTGCGGAAATGCGTGGTACCTATGTTGATGAGTGATTTCGCAATCCCCTCGGGATCATCAATTCTCTCCTCTATCCTCAGGCTGTTCTCGAAATACCGAAGTGCTTCATCATACTCATCTTTGAACCAATGCACTTTGCCAATCCTATTGAGGACATGGGCCTCTTCAACGCAGTCTTCACCCTTTATCAGCTCCAAGGCCTTGATAGAAACTGCCATAGACCGGTCGTACTCCCCAATCTTTGCGTAGATTCCTCCCAGTTTCGATTTGATTTCCACAATCTCTCTTGCCTCTTCGGCCAGTTGCAGCGAATTCTCATAGGATTCTATGCTTCTTTCATACTCTCCGGTCAAGCCATAGATGTCTCCAAGATTCTCGAGAATCTCCATTCTCTTGTCTGGATTCTCCTCGCAGTCTAGGGCCTGTCTATAGAATCTTGTCGCCTCCTCATTCGAGTATTCCTTCTTCGCCTTATCCGCTGCCTTGGTGAGATATTGGAGTGCCTTCTTCTTGTTCCCACATAGATAATAGTGATATGCCAAATTCCCAATCACATCATCCAGATTTTCCTCATTCTGCCTCTCAATAGCATCCGCAATCATCGCATGGTATTCCGTTCTGAGCTCCTCCGGGGTCTCTTCGTACAGCACTTCCTTTACCTTGGCGTGGTCAAACCTGAAGCACCCATTGAAAGGATGAATTAGTCTATGTGTCTTTTGAAGGGGCCTTAGTTGCTCCAGCAATTCAACCCTGTCCAATTTCAGGATTTCGGAAAGCACAACCGATGTGAAGGTCTCCCCAATAACTGAAGCGTAATCCAGTATCTTCCGTTGTTCGCTTTTCACGCGGTCGAGTCTTCTCAAAATCACGTCGTTTATCTTGGAGGGAACATCGACAGTCCCAAGATCTTTGACCAACGTCCATGTCCCTTCTTGAGGAGAAACCGCACCCTCGTCGACCAGCAGTTTCACCAGTTCGAGCATGAAGAGGGGATTCCCCTCGGTCTCATGATAGATTAGATCTTTGAACTTATCATCGAAGTCAACTTCTCCGAGCAAGGCTGACAGGAGCTCGTTCAAGTTGTCCTTGGGCAACCTGGCCAGCTCCATCTTCTCATATAGGTCCTCCCTGCTCATCATCTGCATCGTTTCCACCAGAGGATGAGGTTCGCCTCCTGTGTCTCCAATGTCCTCAGGCCGAAAGGTGCCTAACATCAGCAGACTGCACTCTCTAGTGTTCCTTACAACGTAGTGCATCATAGCCAGTGAGGAAGGATCCGCCCAGTGCAAGTCCTCAATACACAAGAGTGTTGGCGTGGATTTCGCATGCCGCATCAGCCCCAACGAGACGTTCTCGAAAAGCAGATTCCTTCTCCCTTCGGGGTTGTCCATTCCGTAGTATGCTCCATCGTACTTCCCTGATGCTATCAACGGTTTCATCGGGTTCTCGAGACCCTCTAGCTTCTCTGTGTCGCCATCCCAATCCTTGAGGACGCTTCCGAAGTCTCTGTGGACTTCTGATAGAACCCCGCTCAGATCATTGAGCAGGAATTCGTTCTCTCTGCCGGAGAGTATTGCCACAAGATTGGCACTTATGCCGCTGCTGATGATGATTGTATAGTTCTCATATCCGAGACTGTTCAGCGCTCCTTCTCTCTCCTCTCCAGTCATCATGGACAGCGAATCTCTCACAAAATCCCCAACGGTCGAAAGCATGGAGGCAAACAGGTCCGGATCCAGACCGGTCTCTTCTCTCAGGACCTCCTTTGCCAGCAAGCCCTGGTGCGTTATCAGATACAGACCTTCGATCCTCGGAGTCTCCTCCGCGAAAAGGGTTTCCATACCGCCCGACCTCAACGCATCCAAGATTGGCAAGTAGGGCGTCAATGATTCGTACATGCTGTTTCCAGACATAACCGCAAATCCTTTGGCCGCTGCAATGTCCTTCAGCTCGTTCACAAGTCTTGTCTTTCCGACACCAGCTTCTCCAGCGATGAGAACAGTCCTTCCTTGCCCGTCCGAGGCTTCATTCAGACGGTCCTGAAGCTCTCTTAGCTCCTCCTCTCGACCGACCATCTCGGGCTGGAAATCTAACTTCAGGGCTTCCCCTCCATCTCTAAAACCGAATACGGTCATAAATAGTTTATTCCAGGAGTTGCGAGTTCGTCTTCTCCAGATCCTGCTCATTGACTAGTCTACACTTCTCTGTACCCTACTTCGTTCAGGATAACCATCTTGTTGAGGCGCGAATTCTGCTCTAGGCCATCCCTTCAGGCCATGAACGAAGAAGTCCAGAACGGATCTGGAGGACAGTCATCCGAGTCAAGAAGTTTCTTCCAATCGTCATCGTTCAGTCTGCTGAACTTACCCATTGGGAATTCATAGAAGGAATACACCGGTCCGACGAAGAAGGAGTGGTCCCCATTGGGCATTTCATATGCCACTATCACTGTGCGCACGAAACCAGTGGCCACATGAAGGATCCTCGGAGGATCTCCAGTCAATGGACTTCCAGGATCAGTGGCAACATCGGCAACGATTCTTGAGTCTTTTGTCTTCTCACTTATCTTGGCCTTCTCAATCAATCGCGGAAGCCATCCATCACGAGTCACCGGACCACCACAACCTCCGCCTCTTTGTTCTACGAAGATCTCTCGCACAAATGCACTCTCATCCGGCGTCAATCTCTCCCCTTCGAGCTCATGCTTCGCGATCGAGGCAAGGTTGTAGTTGATATCAGCAAAGTCCTCGAAGACCTCAATGAATCTGGTGACAAATGTTTTGTCTAGATCGAAGCCACGGACGATTATGTCCCTCATCATTATCGAAAGCGCTTCCATTCTCTCATAGAACGTCGGATACGGCTCAACGATTCCGTCTGGCGTTCCGCATGTTATTCCCATTGAGTAGGGTTGTTTGGCATACAGAATCGTGTCATGTCTGAGCTCCGTCCATGATCCCAATGCCGTGTTCAGCTTCTCGTCCGCCCACGCCTCGGTCCTCATGAAGCTGGGATACCTCTCGTCCTCCTTCCCCGAGATCAGTTCTTTGTATGATCGCAATAGACCGAAATAGGCTGACTGCCCCCAGTATCCTTCGCTCTTTGTCTCGGCGGATGCCCAGGCGTCCTTCAATTGCTCCTCGTAGCCATACTTCGTTAGCTCAGTCTCCAGATGGTGAACTGCCTGCGGTGAGCCCAAAGCCGCCATGACGTCAAGTGCCCATGGCAGACCTCTTCTGCCTCCCTCAGATAAAGGCACTCGGTCATACATGACGCTCTGCATTATCTCAGAATCTGGAACGTATCTCTGGCCCATGAACTGGAATATCTTTGGGAACTCCATCTCGTTATACATCTCGCTGGGATTCTTGTATACGACGTCCGAGAGGATTCGCGGTCTGTAGTATTCGTCCTTCTTGAGCTCCTCCATGACGTTCTCCACATGTGAAGGTGTTTTCAACAGGTCTATGTCCCATTTGCCCAGTGATGCGTGCATTGCCTTGAGTATGTCCACGAAATTCAAGCTGTCAGATTTTCCCACAAGATAGCTGGTGATGTCGTAGATTGTGGCCCATTTCACCTGGGCCCTTTCACTTGCCAGGACCACCAGAGAGATCAAACAGGCTTGGAGCACATCATCATTGACTTGCATGTCCAGAGACTTGCGCCCATACCACATCATGGCCCTGAAGTAGGTTTCCAGAAGCGGATCGCCTGCATAATGGCCCCTTGGTTTGTACTGAGTGTAGTCCTGACCCGGGTATTGTTCAACGTCCTTCGCTTCCAGTATCTTATTTACATAGGTCTTCACTTCACTTCGGACATAGTCCGGGATTCTCTCTCCTGTTTCTAGAAGCTCAGAGGCGACGCTAAAGAACACGACAATCTCCTCCATGTTGGCCTTCAATGTCTGGTCTTTGACACGGCCGTGAAAATCATCAGCCTTCCGGAGCAGGGCAGTTGAAATCTCGGCCAGCAAGGGTCGAAAGGTCTCCTTCTCTGCCTCTTGCAGGAATTGGTCAAAAAGCAGATGGAATGTATTCAGAATCGTGTCGGTGGTTATTATGACCGGGAGGTCACGAACCCAGTAGTGATAGTACGCATCTTCGAATGTGTCCCACTTACCTTGGTTTACAACCACGAACCCATTCTCTGAGATGAGATCCCATTCATTTGGGTAAGGATTGAGGGAATCTGATATGTTGGTATAGTAATCTACCTTTGTCGGATCGATGTTGGGGCCGGATAGATGCGATCTCTCGATGAAGCCATCCCATAACTGTCTAGCTTCCTCGAAGGTCAGATCCGGCCTGTTGGGATCCGGCTCCTTTGGAATTGGTATCACAAGTTCTGCCGGCAGATCAGGCTGTTCCAGCCAACCCGTCCCCGGGAAACCAGGCAACTCGTACGAGTTCGTATCGTCATGCCCTGGTGAAACGACAACATGATACAGGACGGTCACAACTGTTAGGTTCAGCATTAGACACGCTACCAGTACGGAACCCGCACTTCTCCTCCACAGCTTCTTCATACTATCCTCTCTTCTATATCTTCACGTGGGTCATATTATTCTTTTTGGTACAGATTTTGTACATCTGTAGTCACTACAAATGATTTGTGTGGTAATGACCAGGAAAATACCATCGCAGTCAGGAGAGGACTTGGGCTATAGACCACGTGCCAGATCAAGAAGCGCTTCCTTTGGATCTCCCGCCTTCACGACCCCTGAAGCCAGCAACACTCCTTCCGTCCCCAGTTCAATGGCCTTCCTCACATCCTCTCCGTTCTTCACTCCAGCTCCACAGAGCACAATCACCTTGGGATTCACTTCCTTGACCTTCTCCACAGTTCCTGAAACAACATCTGGATTTGCTGATGTAACCGAGATATCCCCGCCTATGAGCTCCGGAGGCTCGACCGCAACATAATCAGGACCGAACGATGCGGCCACCTTGCCCATCTCGATATCGTTCGCGCACACGACCGACTCCAAGCCAACTTCCCTGCACTTCTCGACCGTCAGCCGTATGAGTTCATGGGAAAGCTGTCTCTCTGAGTGGTTAACTAACGTGCCAATGGCTCCCGATTCCTTCACCGCTGCAGGAGAAATATGCCCCGTAAAACTTCCTTCACCAACTGGGTCAACATGCTGAGCCAGGACAGGGATGCCTACCTCTTTCGCTATGAGTGACAGATCTATCTGTTGCGGTGCGATGACGATCGATTTCCCCGTCTCTTGAGCGACCTCTTCGCATATCCTGGCAAGTGCCAGCCCCCTCTCTCCAGAAGACTCTCTGTAGGTCTTGAAATTGAGTGTTATGACAGGCGTCCTCATCCAATGTCCTCGAATCTGTCTTCC
Source organism: Methanomassiliicoccales archaeon (assembly GCA_030593885.1). Taxonomy (GTDB): domain Archaea; phylum Thermoplasmatota; class Thermoplasmata; order RBG-16-68-12; family SOIM01; genus JAGLME01. Next base: position 49,498 of record JAUVGH010000005.1, on the reverse strand, counting down.
AGTTTCTTCAACACCTTGGGAAGCGTGGTGTATTCCATATCTGAAAGCGGTAGCCTATGAGGCTCGAACGGTCCGTGCCTCCTCATGTAATCCGCGATCTCCAGCGCCTTCTCCCTGGCCCGGTCGAATGCCGGGTCGCAGAACAGGTCCACCGGACCGACTAGCTTTGCATCCTTGATGTTGAACCCAAGGCCGGCAACCCGTGGTGGGCCGTCGAATCGGGTGCAGATGGCGTTCTCTATTCCAACTGGCATCAACGGCCCGTTGTGCGAACCCCTCATCCATCCGCTCACCAGATGAGGGAATGAGAAAGCTTCCAGCACTTCACCCGTAGCAGGCAGTCCAGATTGAGATCGGATTATGGCCGCGGGGTCATCCTTGCCAACGTACTCTCCGGCAATGAACGCCAGCTTCTCCGTTGAGACCGCGGCGAGAGGCTCATCTACAGGCATATGTCCTTCTTTCGGAAACACACGTTTGATCACGTACCTGGATTTTGCCCCTATCAACGCTAAGAGTGAGTACATCTCTTCCGGACAGGACATCTTCACCCTTTTGTGTTCGAAAATATCCCAGACCTCGAATATGTATCCGTCATGCCCTTTCGGATCAACGACCAACCCGGCCGTGTTGAATGGATCAGCGAATATCTTGAAGACAGGCAGATTGAACGCGCCTGGCTCTGTTTTGTCCATCATGAACACCTCGATGCATTCCCCCTTCCTCTCTGTGAACTCTATTTCCGCAATCCCGGGGCCCATGCCCCTGATGTTGCCTGAGAACGCATCCTTCAGTATGTCCTGTCCCGCTCCGTAAAGCCCAAGGTCCTTTGCGGTTTTGGTGGCAACCTCGAAGGCTTTCCATGCTGTCCCGTGCACCTCTTCGCTGTCCACTCCCTTGGTGTGTGTCATGATGAGTTCCAGGTCATCCCCGCAGTGTGTGACGAAGAAATCCTGTATCTTCCCATCCTTCTTTGCTTCATCCAGGACCTTGACCGCGACCTCCTCCAACGCCGGATGGACCACGGTGTGACCAGCAATGCTCCCAACGTCCGCCTTTATGACGGACATAGTCGTCTTAGTCATTACGTCCTCCTCCCTATGACACGGCTAATGGAGATTCAATAGTTAATTGTTTTGAATCTAACTTCGTCTGATGTCCGCAAGGGTTTGAAAATCCATGAGGCCCAGTTTCTCGTCGATGGCTATGACCCTAGTGTGTTCGTCCAAGTCCTTCAATGGCGGTGAGATGAAATGCATGGATGCGGCATTGGTTCCGGTTGCCAACGGAGAGAAAGCGGGAAGGACGATCACTCTTTCACCTATGAGAAAGCACGGTCTTTTGATGGAAGCGCCTATCTCATCTCTCAGTTGCAGCGATGGATGTTCGTGTCCGATGATCAGTGTGCCGTCCCATTCGACCTCCTTGTGCCCGTGGGTTATCCTCATGCCCTGGGATTCTGTTCTATCCTTGAGGTCCAATCCCTTCTTCGTCAGTATTGTCAGAAGATAGTTATCGTGGTTCCCCCGGACCAACTCGACGTCCACTTCATCTATCAGCATGTTGAGAACGTCGTTGACGTCGTCCCATTCCTGCGACAGGTTCCTGGAGAACTCGTGCTTGAAGTCCCCGTTGATTATGATCTTGCTTGGTTGATACTTCTCGACTATCCTCTCTATCCTGTCCATCATGATGTCTTTTTGGAAACGCGGTATCGAGACCCCTTCTTCGTGCAAGGCCCCTTCGTAACCGAGATGAAGATCGGCGATGACTATTGTCCCGCTCTTGCTCAGATACAAAGCATGGTCTCTGTCAACCGTTATGCCTGGAAGAACTTCTAACTGGTCCACGATCGTGAATAGATGATGCGGTTATTTCATTGTTTTGAGTTTCTGCCGTTCAACCGCAGGGATCGTCCTCGTACCTGGTCTGCTGGTTCTTCAGGGTCTTCAACCTTCTACTCACCCATTCAGTTGCTTCTTTGGGCGTGACCGCTATGTTGTCCGGATAGGTTATCTGGCTCCTGACTGGTGCCGATTCTGAGACCTTCTCCGACACCTCCTGCCAGGTGCCGTCAATGCAGACAATCTTGTCCCTGCAGGTGACCGTGAACGTGATGGTAGGTATCTCGAGTCCTCCCATGTTGATCGTGCCCAGACGTCCCGGCCGATCGCTGATACTGTCAAGCGCATCCCCTCCGGCCTCCATAATGCTCGACCAGTATTCAAGCGGCATTCCCACCAGACCGCCTCCCGGCAGCTCTTCTATGGCGTCCTGTATCTTTCCACATATCTCCGAAACGACTCCCAGGTATGCAGCGAATCCCTTCGCTGCTTCAGTGCCACCTTCGGTCCCGTAGAAGTGGGGCATCTTGATATCCCTGGACGGATCAAAGAACTGGAATCGATGCGTGCTCTCGCCCAGGATCTTCTCCTCCCCGGGTTTGCACGGACCTCCCAAGCTGTTGGGGTCCGGGTAGAACATTCCACCCGTGCGCTTGGCCTCATCGACAGCATTGTCCGCGTCCAATCTCGCTCTCCGCATCCTTTCATCCAAATCGCTGGTATCCTCGTCCATTCCCTCGTTTTCCAGGTCATCCTTCAGGCCCTCAGCATCCTCCTCTGCTTCCCCCGCTCTGTCCCTGGCGTCCTCGGCCTCTTCCTTGGCCTTCTCGTAGTCTTCGGGGTTGAGAGCGTCCTTCGCCCTCCTGGCCGCTTCGGCGGCTTCCCGTGCTGCCTTCTCGGCCCTCTCGGTCGCCTCCTCCAGACTCTTGAGCTTGCATATCCTCCATTTCTCCCTGAAGGCCTCCCCTTTGTTCTTCAGATTCTCCGCTTCATTCTTGAGGTTCTCATATTCCTCTTCCGCCTGGGCCGCTTCGTTCTCCGCCTGCTGGGCCTTTGCTTCGGCCTCCTTAGCTCTTGCCTCCGCCTCCGCAGCCTCCCTGTTCGCTCTGGCAGCTTCTGATTTCAATTGCTCCAGTTCCTTCTTGAGGTCGTCATTTGCCTGCTGAAGCTCGTCATATCTCTCCCTGTTCTCCCTCTTGAATTCGGCGATCTTTTCGCCCTGCTCTGCCGTCCAGAACCAGATCTTCACCTCACCGCCGAAGAAGCCTACGTTGTTGGGCTGCTCCATGTCTGGGTCTCCCACCGACATACCCCTCTCGAGAACGTCGTCAAAGAAATCGACCTTAGCTTGGTCGGCATCTTCCAGAGCTCTCTTTCCTTCTTCGTAGGCCTTGTTGGTCTCCTCTGCTTCCTGTTCCGCCGCTTCCGCTTCCTGCTTTGCCTTTTCAGCCTCTTCCCTGGCCTTTCGTGCCTTGTCCTTGAGATCGTCCGCTCTCTGCCTGGCGGCGTCCCTCTCTGCCTTGGCCCTCTCGTATTCCGCTTGGATCGCCTTCCACTTCAATCTGATCTCTTCGCAGGGGCCCTTGGCTCCCACGGGTACCGTCGTCGCATATTCAGCGGGTGCGGACTTGGGTGCGGTCCCTCTGGCTAGGTCCCTGGCCGTGCGGGCATAGACTATCGTGCCACCGATCATGGCAATTGTGAAGATGACCACCAATCCGGCCAAGAACCAAGGATTCTCCAGAATATCTTCCGGAGCTGGCTGGATGTCGAAGACCTCCAGCGGTGAACCGACATTCACGCCTGTCCCGGACAACTGAACCTCGATGTCATGCTGTCCCTCGGTCGCGGTCCATTCCAGCTCAACGGTCGAGGTCCCTCCCGCTGCTATGGTCTCGGTCTGAGTGTCAATCTCGGTCCCATCTACTATCAGAGAAACTGAGATATCTTCCGCATCGGCATCCCCAGTGTTCTCGATCTCCACGGTGAAGGTCACTCTGTCCCCCTCTTTGGGCTCATCAGGCGTGTGGGTGACTGTGATGCTGACATCCGGCGCGGGATGGTCCACTGTTATCGTCACGGTCTTGGTGCTGTCAGAGTTCAGGACGATGTCGAAGGCGATTACCCTTATCGTGTGGGGGCCGTCGAGGAGAGAAGAGGTGTCGATCTGGGTTTCGTATTCAGTATCGCCCATGAAGGCCAGTCTTCGGTCGGTCCCTCCGTCCACGTTGTACCACACGTTCGCGGTATCCATGTTCGGATCGGTTATGGTCGCGTTCAGGGTGTATGCCAGGTCAACGGTGTCGGATCCGCTGTTTATCGCGACATTCGGAGGGCTGAAATCGCCTTGAATCTGTGCGAAACCAGAGTCAGTCAGCAGGTCTATGTCCACCAGGACTGTCGCTACGCCTCCATCCATGAGGTCCAGTGTGTCCGTGATATCGTCCGTGAACTGGCCGTTCACGCCCATATCGTAGACCACGGTGAAATTGCCGGTGTAGACCCCATCATTCGGATTGTCTCCGCCGGTACCGTCATCATAGAGATCCACGAAGATGTAATCTCCAAAGATCTCATCCGAGACGTTGGCGATCGTGAAGCCTCCAAACGAGAGGCCGTCACTGGCAACTACGAAAACGACCGACCCGTTGGCGAACACAGTGACGGGCATGGTGGCCATCTCGTTTTCGAAGGTCTCGACGCTGTCCGGAAGTGCAGTCGTCAATGTTGGGAATGCTGACGATATGGCAAGAACAAAGATCGCAGTACATAGCAAGGGCAGTAACAACCTACTCCTCATGAAGCCGCACCACATCAGCCTGGAAGGGCTAGATTCGTTGATAAACATATCTACTATTCGTCATCCCGAGTCGCTGACCGGGCATCTTCCTGAGGAATGATCGCTCGATAAGCGGTCGGACCGGCCGATTACTCCGGCAACTCCGGTTTCTGGCGCCTGAAAAACAGGATAGTTATCACCACAAGTTCCGCCAGGAGGAAGACGCCGAGTGCCAGGAGCAGGAAATCCAGGTCCGCTGAGGTCTCGCTCTCCTCGCTTGCCGCCCTTATCTCCTCCGCCATGTGCTCTATCTCTTCCCTGTCCTGGAGGAGTTCGTAGAACCCGTGCCACTGGACGTAGTCGGGCGCCTGCATGAAGGCGGCCATCCTCGCTCTTCGTCCCTCGTGATGCCAGAACTCGTAGTACTTGAACTCGATGACCTCGTCAAATGGATCCGGCGTCAGCAGCCCGTCCTCGTAGAGGTCCTCCATTATTGACTTCACGTAGGCGTATTGCTCGTTGTAGAGCTCCACCGCGATGTCCGCTTGAAGGTAGTAATTGTCCACCCAGGTTGAAGAATGGCATTGTTTGCACACTGCTTTCATCCTGTCCCTCTTGACCTCCCACGTGGTGCCGTCGGTGAAGTCTATCCCAAGACTGTTCGCGATGTTATCCGTGTGTCTGGACACAGCCGGTTCAAGCTCCCAGCTGAGCCTTGCGCTCACGTCGTGAGTTGCTGGAGCCCCAGGTGCTCCGGACATGTGGCATCCAGCGCACGTCGGTGCCCTGTAGTCCACCCCTGCGACCCAGTCCTTGACGTCCCAGTTCCAGCTGTCGCCTTCCGAGGAGTAGATGTTCCCGTGCTTGGATTCCATGAAGATCTCTATCTGCGGGTGATCCGGCCCCATGTGACACTGTCCGCACGTCTCAGGATGCCTCGCTTCCGCGATCGAGAACGTATGTCTGGTATGGCACGCCGCGCAGCTTCCCATGCTCCCGTCCGGGTTTATTCTCCCTATGCCGTTGTTCGGCCACACCAAGTAGTCGTCGGTCGACTTGCCGGTCATGTTGGTGCCGTGGCACGATTGACAGCCTCTTAGGGTCGCAGCGTGTGTGATGTTCACGTCATTCTCTCCGACGATGTAGCCGCCCTCTATCTGGCTCTCGAGGAAGGGAAGAACTCCCTTGCCGAAGAGATATTCGTAGTACTTCGCGCCCAACGAATGAAGGCTCTGTTCGAACTCCTGGGCCTCCTTGTCGTGGCAGGCGCTGCAGTCCTGAGGCGAAACGATTACCGATATCGTGTATCCATTGTGACTGATCGCATCCACATCGCTCGGATCCGCCTCGTGGCAGGTCTGACATGTTACCCCGTTCTGCGCGTGTTTGCTGTTGTTCCAGTCATTGTATATCGCATCCAGAATCCCGTTCCCGTGGCATGTAGTGCAGCTCGTGGCCACCATCGATGTTGTTGCCATTGCCGAGAACAAGAACAGCAGTGTTACACCAAACCCAAAAAACTTCCTTCTGTAAATCAGCGTCCCCATACTGATCCGCCCCTCGTTCAGGCTTATGTATGATTTCCTTATTAAGTTGACCATCGAGTGAATTCGTACGCGGTGCATAATGACAACATTCTTACACAGTGTTATCTCCTGCTCTGTTCATCCTCGAAGTTACAGCATTCTCCTATTGACAGATAATTGGATTTGGTTGCCTGGCATTTAGGATCATATCTGGTACTTCCACCTCTCATAGGTGAATTGTTACTCTCTACCGCTACAAACAAACGTATAATACCCATCCGAGACACGATAACTACCATTGAGGTGATGAAATGGCCTTAAAAGACGAGATAGAGAAGCTGGCCGATGCATGCTCCGCATGTGCCGAAGCGGACGACGGGTCCTTGGATGAGCACTTCGCGACATGTTCTTCGTGCCAGGAGTACGAAAAGAAAGCAGAGCAGATGAGCCAGATGGTAGAGGTTCTGCAGATGAACGCCGCGAAGCCCGAGGAGGACAGACTGAAGATCCTGTATGCACGACTCATGTCCTTCGTTCAGATGTCTGACGATGAGAGGAAGGACGCCGTCACTAACATGTTCGACTCACTGGCAATGCTGTCTGAAGAAGACAGGGTGAAGATTGTCAAGGCCCGGACGGACGTTCTGACCAAGTTGCCCAAGGAGCAGAGGATGAAGCTCATGGGTACGGCGAAGATGATCACTACCGACTGGGACGACGAAAGAAAGAAGATGGAGATGCGCGCCATCATGGCCGCTACCGAGGACTACTTCCTTCTCAAGAGGGTGATGGTCCGGAAGATGTTCAGGAACGTAATATCTTAAGGGCAGGAATCATACAGAAGGCTCGAGGGATCACCTTGCCTGTGGATGACACACCCGAGAACCTTAACCATTGCATGGACTTCTGTGGAACATGCCCGAGCCTTCCCAACCCACCTTTTCCTTTTCTGTACTGCGCCAGAGGTAACTCTGAAGCCAAGGTGGACAAGAAGGGATGCAGATGCCCGGAGTGCCCCGTGTACAGGATATATGATCTGAAAGGCGTGAACGGAAGTCCGTATTTTTGTGAGAAAGGGAAAGCGCCATGAGCTCGACTGGACATCTTCCACGCCCAGGTTGAGTATCCAGAAAGTCTCTCTGATGGAAGGCCAATCTTCTAAACTGAAGAAGATATTTATAGTGGGGAAAAGCTATGGATTCTTGACCGCTCTAAGTCAAAACGTGGAGGAAATGTATGAAGAAGTGGGCAGTCGTTTGGGCAGGTGCGTTGGTGGGGGTGCTGGTTCTCAGTGGCATAGCTCCCATAACCGTGAACGTAATGGGGGCCATACCGGTTCCTCATAATTCTTGGGGGCATGCTCTTGATGAGACCGGGACCCGATACGGTGTGGGTGAACTGCTCACATCATGGATAGATGGTGTCGAATACGGAGATAACTACACATTTGATTCCGCAAGCGAGACATGGTATGACTTGGATACGGCAGGGAACTGGGTGACAGCTCCTGGAAACCCAAATACGCCTTGGATAAAGGAAGGAGGAGACATCGACGAACCCATAATGTACGCTTTGGGCAATTTCACGAACATCGATCTTGATCCAGACGGTGATACTCTCTTCGACGCTGGTGTGTTTGTGGAGACTCAGCTATGGATGACCACCATTGTCTATTATGAAGACCTCAATCTCTCTGCAGTTCAGCCGCCTTTGTACCCGAAAATAAGTTGGATTGTTCCTGAGCCTATTGACGGACTTACAGACTACGTGTTCATCTATACCCGGGACCCGTTCTTTGACATGTCCGGGTTCTACCTGGAGAAGAACGACGGCTCGCTCAACGGCCCCATCCAAACGCTTTCGGGGACGTCCAATGCCACGGCCTATTTCTACGCGAGTCTCAAAGATATCGACCTTGATGGTTGTGGCGACGAGCTGAAGCTGGTTTGGAATAACACAGGGCCAGCGTTCGATGGCAGCGACATAATAGTCGATCGCGTAGAATGGAACGCAACCGTCGGCGGTTGCCACTACTTTGAACCGGACAACACAATCATGACCGACGCCAATGCACCCTCATCTGGCTTTGCTATGCACAGGACTGGAACTTACCCAGTATACGCGGACGACACGAACGATAACCTAGTTGACTTTGTGACGGACCTTTCCTGGCCCAGACCCTCTCTTAATCCACCCTCAATCACGATACTCCGGCCTTTGGCAGGAGAGGCTTTGGCAGGAGGTACTACAGAAACATTGAAGTGGCTTGCGCACGACGACAACGCCAGGAATGACCAGCTTCAGTTCTTGGTGAACTATTCTTTGAATGACAGCGGTCCTTGGGTTGTCGCCTCCCTCGGCGTCTCCCAGCCGTTCTCGGGATGGGGCGACGTACTGACATCAATGTCTGTCAATTGGTCTGTTCCATCCACAAATACGACCGAAGCAAGAATCGAGATTTGCGCTTGGAATCCCGCTCAGATGGTCACCTGTGTGATTTCAGAGCATTTCACAATCGATTCCTCGTTGCCTAAATCTTTTCCGAAGATCAATGGCTTGGATCATGTCAGATTCCACAAAGATGAACCGATAGACTTCCAGATCTGGGCAGATGTCTCGGATGATCGAATGATTGCTGAAGCCGTCTACACGATTGGCCGAGGTAACTTCCCAGGTTATCCCTTGTATGCCTCGGATGGATCGTTTGACGAGATGGACGAAGTCGTGAAGGATTACAGTCCACAAATGCCTCCTCCGCCTTTCCCAGATGTGGGCACGTACGAGTACTGTGTATACGCCTTTGATGAGGCCGGAAACATGAATCAAGATTCCTGTGTGGTGTTGGAATTGACCAATGACATGTCCGATGAAGACATCGTTGCTCCTAATCCACCGGATTTCAGATCCATATCTGCTCTACCCGACTACAACTCAATCTGCTTTGACAACTCAACATCCACAGACGTATGGCTCTATACTTTGCAGTACTCGAATCAGTACCTAGGTCCTTATTCGGTGTTAGAGGAATGGACATTGGATGACCTTCCCATATCTTGTTACGACCATACTGGGGCAGGCTCCAACAACCCTGATGATTTCTATTACCGGCTTTATGTTGCAGACCATCACTTGAATTGGGCGGTGAGCGGGGTGGTGGCAAAGATCAACGTAGGATTAGCATCGGGCGTTCAATCATTGGCCCTGCCCGTAATCAACAATGACCCAGTGCATCTCAGCCAGATATGGGGAAGTTTCAACAACATTCATTACTTCGATCCGACCGATGCATTAGACCCGTGGAAATCAATCTCCAAAGACAAGCCGTATCAGGATTTCCAGGAGTTGGAGTTTGGCAGAGGTTACTGGATTGATATGACTGTGAATGACAGGATCATCGCCGTGGGTGATGTTCCCACTTCAATTACCTACAACTTGATCACTGGATGGAACTTCATTGGCTATTGTTCACCGTATGCCAGGCTTGTGGGTGATGCCTTGTCAGGGATTACGGAGTATGAGGTTGAAGGCATTTCTGACCTGGAGCCTTACCATCTTGAGCACATGTCAGACTCTTCCGTCATGGAACCATTCCAGGCGTATTGGATTTGGGTACCGTCAGACGTGACGTGGGTACTGCAGAACTAGCTCCCTTGTATTTGGCTTCCCATTAGATTCAATGAAGCCATTCTGGCAACGTACAACATTCCACAATGGGCAGGATGGACCCGTCGTTCAATGACCTCTAGGGTAGAATACCTATGCCAATCCACCCACATCTATTGAGCTTCCTGTGCTCGTTTTGCGAGAGAAAGGAAAATCCTGAATGTTTTAGGCATGCATTCCAGAATTCCCTCCTCCACTGAGAGTGTAGGCCACTGGACCTGTACCGACAGACTTGCTCGTTCTCTCTTGCTTCGGATGCATTCTTGTAGGCTTTTCTAACTCCACCTCTGGCACCTTACGACTTCCAACCATCTTCGGCCCGATGGCATCTTTGGGCCTTCCAATCTGGAGGAGGAAGTGAATCCCAGATGTTAACTGCGGATGGGTCAACTTACCGTTCCTACCTATTCACGAGGATAAGGGGGCTGAATGTCATTCTTTCACCCGGATGGGCTATCACCGAGTTCAGGTTGATGTGGAAGGCCAATGGCGATTCTGACTAGGCGAAGGGGCAATTCGACAAGGCCATGGAGATCTATGAGGAGCTGAAGCTTGGGAGGGAGCTGGAGAAAGTCAGGAAAGAGCAAATTATATAAGAAGACATATGATGGAGATTGTGGAGGGTGTATGGCACAGCTCGACTTTCAGCCCGAAATGATAGGTCGGGAGAATGAACTCAAAGAGCTTCGTGAGCACCTGAGCAATGCCTCACAGGGACGTGGAACCACCCTATTCATGTCAGGAGAAGCAGGAATAGGAAAGACGAGACTGTTGGAAGAGATCAAGAACATAGCAGAATCGGAAAGTTTTAAGATATTGAGTGGAAACAGTCTGTACGAATCCCTCACGCCCTACATGCCCTTCTTGGAAGCATTGAGATCAGGAGGAATGGAATCACTTTTCGCAGAGGAAGCACCAAGAGTGGAAGCAGTCTACCTAGTGACGAATACAGGCTTGTTGGTCAAGGAAGTTCTGCGGAAGGAGACAGAACTCGATCCAGACCTGTTCGCTTCCATGCTCACAACCGTCGGAGATTTCGTCAAGGATTCTCTGTCGATGTTGAGCGGAGAGGAAAGAGAAGGAATGCTGAACAGTCTGGGATACGAGAACCACAGAATTCTCGTTGAGAGCGGAAAGGACACGAATCTCGTTGTAATCCTCACAGGACGAGAGAACGAATTCCTCATTAACGACATGAGAGACATCCTGGTGAAGGTGCAGAAGAACCACGGAGATGTCCTGCGTCAATGGGACGGAGACGAGGATAGCGTGCGGGGAATCGAGGACACACTCCGACCGCTCGTCGCGTCGGGTAAGTACGATGGAGTCTACTTCGGACTGCAGGACCCGGCGGCGCGAAGGAATCTCCTGTTCGAGAATGTCTCCTTGGGCCTTACTCGACAGGCGGAGACCGCGCCAACCCTGCTATGCATCGAGGACCTCCACTGGGCGGATCCCTCTTCCCTGGCACTGATGCACTACACGGCGAGAACCACGAGGAAGTGCAGTCTTCTTCTCATCGGCACTTACAGACCCGAGGACATCGTGGCGAGGGAAGGCAAGACACACCCTCTGATCGAGACCATGCAGATGATGAGCCGGGAGGACCTGTGCGAGAGAATCGAGCTGGAGAGACTGCCTCAGGAGAGCGCATCTGACTTCCTATCCTCCATGCTCGGGGAGACAGACTTCAGCGACAAGTTCATGAAGAGAGTCTATGAGGAAGCAGAGGGAAACCCGCTGTTCCTGATAGAGCTGATCAAGCTACTAGCCGAGGAAGAACTGATCAGGAGTCACGAGGGAGTATGGATATCCGAGGATCCGGAGACGATGCACATCCCGTCCAAGATCTTCGACCTCATCACTCGCAGACTCAATCGGGTAGGAGGAGAGTTGAAGGAAATCCTCGACTACGCGTGCGTCATTGGAGAGGAATTCACTTCGAGCATTCTCGCTTCCGCCACCGGACTCGAAAGGGTCCAGTTGCTGGAACACTTGAGGACGTTGGAGCAGAGGCACAGCCTCGTTCATACCCAGAATGGCGAGTTCAGATTCGACCACTCCAAGATCAAGGAAGTCCTGTACGAACAGATACCGCCAGAACTCAGAATGGAGTACCACTCGATAGTCGCGGGCTCGATGGAGGAGCAGCACAAGGACGACCCTGAAGAAGTGATAGAGGACCTGGCATTCCACTACAGTCGCTGCAGAGACAAGGACAAGGCTCTGCACTACCTCATGAAGGCGGCGGAGAGGGCGAAGAAGGAGTTTTCGAATGAGGAAGCTATAAGATTCTATACCAAGGCGCTCAAATTCGAGTCTGACAAGGAGAAGAAGGTCGAAATCCTCGAGAATGTGGGAGAAATCCACCTGCTGACCGGTGAGCATGACAAGAGCGTTGAGTGCCTCAGGGCTGCGATGGAACTCGCACACGAGACGAAGGGAAAGGCGCGAGTCGGAGCGTTGCTCGGCAGGGCGCTGAAGATGAGTGGAGACTATGACGAATCCATCGAAGTCTGCAACCGTGCTTTGCGCTTGGTCGAGGGCGAGGAGTCAGAGGAGGAGGCGAACATACTCAATGTCATCGGACTTGTGCTTATGGAGAGAGCGGACTACGACGGAGCCCTCGAATGCTTTGAAAGGGGCAAGGGGATAGGACGGAAGATTGGTGACATGAAGGGCTTTGCCGGATCCCTCAGCAACATCGGCATTTTGTGCTTCCATACCGGGAGATGCGACGAGGCTCTCGAATACTTCACGGAGGCTCTTGAGGCGGCGAGGAAGACCGATGACCGGAACCTCGCTTCATCCTACACCGGCAACCTCGGCGTGGTGTATACTACTAGGGGAGAGTTTGCGAAGGCAGTTGAGCTGTTTTCGGAGACCATGAAGGTCTCGGAGAGTATGGGAGCATTACCGGCCGTTGCTGCTCAGCTCATCAACATCGGCATCGCATACTCTGAGATGGGAGACTATGACAAGGGGCTGGACCACAACGAGATGGGCCTAGAGATCTTCGAGAGGGTCGGCAGTCAACAATCCATTGCGGGTGCCCACGGCAATCTGGGCGTGACACTCGGACTCAGGGGAGAGTATCATCAAGCTTTGGAACACTACGAGAAATGCCTGAAGATGCACGAGTCGATTGACGACCCAGCAGGTTTGTCCTACGCCCTCAACGGCATCGCGGAGCTTCATTTCAAAATGGGCAACCTGGAGAAGTCGATGGGATTCAGCAAGAAGGCATCCGAATTGGCGGTGGAAATCGGCCTCAAGGAGAACATCGGGACGTCAAGCAGACTCTGCGGCAAGATCCACCGTGAGAAGGAGAGATGGGAGGAGTCTGCCAATAGCTTCGATGAGAGTATCAGGATCTTCGAGGAGATTGGGCATGAGAAAGAACTGGCAGTGACCCTGTACGAGTTCGGGCGTATGTGGAGAGAGAAGGGTGACGGCAAAAGGGCCGAAGAGCACCTGAAAAGAGCCTTGAACATATTCGTAGGGATGGAACTGCACGGGAAGGTTGATGAGGTCAAGGAGGAACTGGGTCGCCTCGAGGATAGCACGGATAGGTCATAACACCCCCTCGATGTCCGTCAGTTCGAACGAAAACGCCCGGGATGCTCCTAGTTTCACATTCTACTCAGGATGACCGTTGAGCCAGAGTGTGATTCCTTCATCTGAATTTGCTCTTCTAAGGATGGACCCGTCGTTCAACGACCTCTAGGGTAGAATACCCATGCCGATTTGTCCAAATCTATTGAGCCTCCCTTGCTCGTTTTACGAGAGAAATGAAGATCTTGAATGTTTTGGGCAAACAGTCCAAAATTCCCTCCTCCGTTGAGAGTTCAGGCCACTGGGTATTCTCAACCTCATGCTTTGTATCATCCTTTTTTGGCATCTTGTTATTGGACGCCTTGTCGATCTGGCTCTCATTTTCTTTTTGGTACATCGTAGCGAGCCGTTTGGCGGTGGTTCTTCCCACACTCAGGTAAGATGCTATTTCGGACCAAGAATACCCCGCAGAACGCATTGCTGCGGCTTTCACGGGGAGATGAGGGTCACCCAATGATTCCAATACCGAAGGCCTTCCTCGCTTATCCTTCCGCTCGGAACCGTTCTCAGAGTTATCTCTCTTCGACATTGCTTATCCTCACGACTTCTCAGTCTCTCCTATTGTAGTGCTTCGCACATAAGGACGATTCAAACACTCTTGCCCCCTCATTGGTCCATGTTCTCTTGTCGACGACTGGAACCTTCTCATCACCAACCTCAGCTCCTTGAACTCGATATTCTATCCCTCCCAGGTCCTACCACCGCTCAACTCTCATCTCCTTCTTCTTCATCTGCCGGATGATCGAAGAAGTAGCATCCCGTGTCATTACAGTTTTCGCAATCGAAATCACAGTCTGGAGGCGACAAAGTACGGTCACTACACTCGAATCCTTGGCAGTGTCTCTTGTCACAACGTTCTGGGGCTTCCCTGCATCTTATCTCGCAATCAGCGTAATCCTCGCAAGTCTTGCAGAGTCCATCATTTTCGCATCTATCTTCACAGTCGTGGAAATTACATAGGTTGCAGTAGCCATCACAGTGTCTTCCCTGGCAATTCTCTTCTTGACATTTCCTGCATGCTTTTTCTTTTGACTGCCCGTTACACATCTGCTGAGGTTTTTCCTCCTCCACTGAGGCCTCATTTTCAGATTCCGTGTTTTCCTCCTCATAGAGCAATCCGCAACGCGGGCATTCCACAGCATCGGCCGCAACGTCGGTTCCACAACCCTCACATTCGTACTCTTGGCACTCCTCTTCTGCTATTCCTGGCCCTTCTTGTTCGGGCAAATTCTCATTTCTGATTTCGACACCTCCTTCGTCTCCCTCTTCCCCTTCAGGACCGTCGCCGTTGGCCATCGCTCCACAAGGTTTGCATTCCTCTTCTTCTCTATTCTCCATCCAGCATTTCTTCAGGCACTTTCTGCCGCAGAGGAACTGGTTGCACCAATGGGCAATCTCTGCTCGTTCGTTGGGAATTCTCCTTCCGCAATTGAAGCACGACACGGACTGGGGACAATTGTGTGTCTTGAGACAGCTCTTGAACCGGTCGGCGCACAGAATCTCTCCACAGAAGTCACAGGTGACAAGAGAAGATGAGGGTTTCCGGCATCGTGGACATCTTTCCGTTGGTTGCCGGTCGTCTTCTTTGGAGTTCACACGACTGGCTGTCTGTATATTTGACTGCTCTGGAGGGTGATAGGCGACATTGTTTGAAATCACGGATCTGGGTTCTCCATGCACGATCTGCTGGTCGACCCTCGACACCCGTTTCCTGTTGAGATCCTCTGTCCTCCTGATCGGCAAACTCTTCGATTCGGGCTTCTGATGATTGATGTCATCTTGGGGTACTGTGCTTGGAACGTTGGTTCCTGTCATTGGCAACGAAGAGGGTTCTTTCGAAACCACACTGTTCACATCTGAGGTCACCACATCCACTGGTTTTGTACTGACATGCTTGCTTGTTCGCTCTTCCTTAGGATGCATCCTTATGGGCTTCTCTAACCCCCCCTCCGGCACCTTACGACTTCCAACCATCTTCGGCCCGATTCCGTTTTTGGGCCTGACTGCGGCCGCGCCAGTCGTTGTCGGCGAAGAAGGAGACGTTCTCTTGGAAGTCCCATTCTTCTTGGCAGGGATGACAACAGAATCCCAGCCTTTCAGACTCGGCTTCACGGTCAGAATGCTGAAGCGCCCCGGACCGTATTCAGCCAATTCTTGAGGGCTCGGAGCGTGGTCAAAGGTGCCAAGAAATATCAGCTTGCCTGTACGGTCCCTTCGGCGGAGAATCCACTTCTGACCGGGCAAGCCTGCAATGTCGCTTCGGTTCGAAGCTCCCTTCTCGTCCGAGTGGGCAGCATTTCCTACCTGAGATATCCCGAGAAGAGAGAGGAGAACCTCCACCAAGATACCAAGCCCCGAGCCTCGGTGAAGAATCCCTCGGAGCCAGCCAAGGCTCGAACCAAGCCTGGGAAGCCTTGGTCCGTTCTCCCTTTCCTTTACATTCCTCCTTGCGTTTACAGACGTATCTCGGTGACATGTTGATGCGTTTTCCTTCACATCCTACATTATGTTCTTTTCTCAATATCTAAGGTCTGAAAGTGCAAACAATGTGAACAACAACTGCACTAGTGAAGGAAATCGAAATCTTGTTAACAGTTATTCACTGATGAAGTCAACACAACGCTTAAGCATCCAACGGCATATAAGTCTGAGGTTACGCCATGCAGAATAATCTCTCCCAACTCGAACTCACTGCCAAAGAGAGAACAGTGCTGGAGTATTTCCTGCGGAATGAGAATCAGCTGGCATATCCAGCGAAGATCGAGAAGGATCTGAAGAAGGGCATAAGTCGAAACTGGGCTGGCAAAATCTGTGAGAAATTGACTTTGGCAGGCATTCTGGAGTTCAAGAAGATAAAGCCCCCCAGACAGAAACATAGGACTGAGTGGTATCGTCTGGTGGAGGATGTCGACTCGTTCATAAATGTAGCGAGAGTCTATCTCAAAACGAAAGCAGACAGAAGAATCTTCATGAGGTCGACCTACGCATCAAACATGATCAACATGGAACTGATGCGTCATGTCCAAGAAAGGCTTGGCACACACTATGACGATGAGGATTTGAAGAGACTTCTGACATTCATGAGAATGTTTCCCTCCGCCTTGTGGTTTGCGTTATCCATAGAAGGAGCGCAGTCTCAAGAAGAGAACAGACGCTACACCGAAGAGAGAAAGGGGCTTGACAAGGAGGGAGTCTATTATCCCTTCATTGACGACTTCTATGTCAGCGTGTGCAATGCCTCGGCTCTACGTGACCTGCAGTTGGCCATCCTTATTGGTTTGTACAACGACCTGAAGGATGGCGTAGTAAACGTAGGCGAGATATCAGAGAAGTTGCCCGCAAAAATCACGTTCAGACTGCAGACAGAGATCACGTTTGGCGACAAAACACCACCGCACATGTTGGATTATGAAGGGGAGCACGATATCAGGTTGCTTCCGACAGAACAAACGCACAGCTCTCAAAGTAAGGGTGATGAGTCGCCCGAATAGCTGAGGGTTTTGGAATATGGAGAAACACTGAAAGACTATAGCTCTATCGCGCCTATTCGACTCTGTCAGAAGAGTTCTCGTGTGCGTTGAGTTACCACATTTCTATTAGAAGCAATGTCTTCGTTCTCATTGAAATGCGACATTCTGTTCAGCCTTTGGGTCTGAGATTCAGAGCTGAATGGGAAGCATTATGGACAGAATAGCAAAAAGTGGGGAACATCCTTGTTCATGTAACGATTGTGCCGCATTGTGATTGCGCAAGTTCCTTGTTGAGAGGAGGCGTGGGACAAGGATTTCGGACTAATGCCGACTACTGGGTCGAACAGTTGATGACTCCTCCATGGCTGAGGCTAGTCTGTGCTGAACAAGGTGGGTAGAACCGCTACCTCAGAACTCGAGTATTTGTGACGTATGACAGAATTGAGAGGAATATTTATAGAAAGAGTGGCATGGTATTTCGATGGTAGAGGACAGGATAGTCGCGGATCCGATACATTCCTTTGTTTCGTTTGAGAAGAACGGATTAGTAAACAAGATTATTGATACCGTTGAATTTCAAAGGCTAAAGTATATTCGCCAACTAGGCCTATCCTATTTTACCTATCCAAATGCGCTACATTCTAGGTTTAGTCATTCTTTAGGAACATACTGGTTTTCGAAGAGACTAGCCGAAGTTTTGGAGATGACTGAAGATGATGAAGAGAAGTTGTCGATTGCAGCCCTTTTGCACGATATTGGCCATGGTCCTTTTTCCCATGCACTAGAGAGCAAAATCATGCCTGGCAAGACACACGTGCAAATCTCCAAAGAAATAATCGAAAGCGGAGAACATAACATATCCTCTTTGCTGAAGGATTATGGATTCGAACCTAAGGAAGTCTCAAAGATCCTTACATCTGGCACCATACCAGAATACTTGCATAAACTGATCTCAAGTCAGATGGATGTTGACAGATTCGATTATTTGTTGAGGGATTCTCTATTGACTGGAAATCCTCATGGTAGATTTGATATTGAACGGATTATCCACACAATCAGATTGACTGAAAACGATGAAATATACGTATCTAAGGGGGGATTGTATGCTGTAGAGCATTATCTGACTTGCAGATACCAAATGCACAAACAAGTGTATTATCATCATTCGACTCTAGCAGCCGAAGAACTGGTTAGGAAGACGATAGCTCGGACAAAAAGTGTTTTTGAGAAAGGGGATTTGACTCTAGACGAAAGTTTTGTTCCTATACTGAAGGATGATACAAGTCTATCGGAATACATTGGTGTTGCAGACTTCGACGTACTTTCTCTGATTAGAGAGGTTAGACATTCCGGAGATACCACTCTTCTGGATCTTTCAAATAGATTCTTCAGAAGGCAGCTATCAAAATCCATTACCATAGAAAAGAAAGATGCCATGAAATTCTATGAATCGAAGGAGAAGATAGAATCAATTATTGAGAAGAAAGGATACGAGATTGACTATTATTGTTCCTATGTAGATTTATCATCAAAGAGGGCTTATAAGCCTTACACGCCACATCCAAAAGACCGAGAAGAAGCTATTTTCATCAATTCGGATTGTACGAAGGAAATTTCACAGGAAATAGAATCGTTGGGTGCTTTAGCCACACCCGACGAAGTATTGCTGTTTGTGCCAGAGGACTGCCGGGAAGACATAAAGGGAGTTTTGCTATGAAGTCACTTTCACTTTCACTTAACCCTCTACCCTATGCCTACTTGAGGGTATATTTACTAATAGTGAATACGGAAAGTGATATTGATGTTTGAAGAGTACGTCCCAATTTGCTTCACGGCAGAGAAGTGCAAGGAAATTCATGGGAGAAAGAAGTTCCAGAAGATTTTTTACTTGTCGAAAGAAGTGGGTATGCCTATTCGCGAAATATTCGAGTGGAATATATTCGGTCCTTTCTCTAGGGAACTTGCATCCGAAATCGATTCTCTATGTGAGATGGGACTTCTTTCAGAAGACTCTGTTGGAATGGAATATGTGTATGAGATTACGAAAAAGGGCAGTGATTTCTTGGAGGGATCATTACCTTCAGAGGATGAAACATACAGTCGTTTTGCAGGTATCGTCCAGACACTCAATAGCTATGGCAGTCAGGAGTTAGAGAAATTAGCATCTATCAGGTTTCTTTTGAATGAAGGCTATGACTATCCTTATGTTCAGGCCTTACTTCAATACACCAAGAAATACACTCCAGAAGAGATTGAAGAAGGAAAAGAGTTGTTGCTCAGTCTATTTGAAAAACTCAGAGAGTTGTAGATATGGAAGGAAAATGGAAGAAATGGCATAGTTGGTCACGGAGTCGGCAGTCGCTCCTTGATGAATGTCCACGTGCTTTCTATTACCGATATGTGAAGTTCTATGACGTAGAGTACGGTCATATTTTGAAGACAACAAAGAGAATGCTAGACCATATGCATAACATCAAGTTCTTGTTAGGTAACATTGTTCATTCTGCAATCAAACGGCAATTTGATCAACTGTCCCGAGGAAGAGATGTTTCTGGACCTGATACTGCACTCCAATATGTTTCAAGACTTGTAACTGAAATTCAAGACGAACCTAGAAGATTCATAATAGAAGCTTTGAATGGCAAGGAGATTTCACAGGAGGACATGTCTAGCATAGGTGAAGAAGCTGAAAGGCAAGTAAGTATATTCTTTACTGAATTCTTTGACTTCTACAAGGGTCTGGAGATTATCAAGCATGAAGACTATTGTAAGATTGTGATTGATGGGCACTCTTTTTGGCTAGTTCCAGATTTGATAACAAAATCTAGAGACGGAAGGGTATATATCACAGATTGGAAAACGGATAGCTCGTATTCGGATGCAATAGATGAATGGCAAATGAAGCTATATATTCTGTGGGCACTTCAAGAAGGGCTTTCGGATTTGAATCATCTGAGAACTGAAGTAGTTTTTCTTGATATCGGGGAAAGCAAAGAGTATCAGACAACGCAAGAAGAAATAGATTCCCTTATGAGTGAAATGGCTGAGAAATCAATAGTCCTATTCGAGTACTTGGATTCCAAGTCTGGAAAAGATGACTTTGTGAAATGTGAGAACGAAGAGATATGCATGAGTTGTGGGTTCAAATCCTACTGTGAGGCAGACTGAGAAAACAGCCTTTTACTTAGAGACTCTGTGATCCACTACCTTGAATTCGCTCAACGGATGGGGAATCACAAGTAACTCCAGAATGTGGGAATGACTTACTTCTCTGTGGAGTATGACGCAAATCTACAGCCTAAAGGATATTATTTGAAACATTCATATTCGATGTAGACATTGGGGCAATTATGATGGCTCTGTCGGGTGATGAACTCTCCTGTAAGAACTTATCTGAATACTTCGCAGAGGAAGATGGAATAGAGAATATCGATTTTCTGAGTGAAGAGACAAGGAATAAATGTAAAAGATTCTTGAGAGAATCAGCAAAACTTGAGGAGATTACCCCGGTTCTGGATGAGAAAGAAGAAGATATGGAAGGGCTAGAAAAGATGACCAAAGCAAATATCGATCTTTCCAAGGATACACTAACTCTATGGAAATCATTACTACGCGATGCTCTGAAAAGACTTGATGATTCATTCCACACTAAGGGTGGCAGAATTGAGGAGGATATTACTGGTGTTAACGAGCTCGCTTCCTATCTCAATAAGTTTAGAAATTTCGAGACATTGCTCTACGGCAGTGGTGAATGGTATCGTGACCATACATGGCATCTTCTATGGTTCTTCTTTGTTGGGGAATACATGTTTAGAAAGCATAAGCTTCTGGATTACATAGACAGAGAGTGGTACTCGAAAGACAAGGAGGCACAATTTTGCATTGTGGCTCTGTGTCATGACTTGGGCTATCCTATTGAGAGAATTAAGAACATAAACAAATCTCTTGAGGAGATGCTGGAGGAATACAAAGGCATACGTTTTCAACCGTTTCAGGTAGATTTTCCTATTGCATACAAGCACGCTTTTGATTATCTGTTGCACAGACTGAGCTTGAGCGTAAAACCAAAACGAGAACCCGTCAGCAACGAGTTTGTAATAAAGCAGATCAATGACCGCGAATATGTGAGGACTGAGGATAGGATTTGCCCACGACCAAACGTAATGGCTTACTTCTCTACGTTATTAAGTAAGCTTGATCACGGAGTTATCAGTTGTTTACTTTTGGTTAGCAAACTAAGAAGATTCAGCAGAGATGATTGTATCGAGTATAAAATATCGGAGCGGGATGGAGGTGACTTTTGGGTTGACAGGGACTTTATGGTGAGTCAATATATATTGAAACCTATTGCTTATCACTCTGGAAAAGAAGTTGTGATTAGGAAGGGCGAGAGAGGTTTGATCTATCTTTGGGTTATGTTGTGTGACGATTTGACAGAATGGCATAGACCTACAAGAAGTGGTGGTGCACAAATGATATCAAGACAATGCAGAGTCTACATCGAATCCCTGGCTGAAGATAATATCTCAATAAGATACCTGTTCAACATATCCTCACAAAGACGTGAGCCAAGATACTTCTTTGCAGACAAGGTCTTGAGGTATTTTGGCCTTCTTGATGATCACCTCACTCTGAAGATTGTTGTGGAGGACAACGGTCACACTAGGGAGAGATATGAGTACCTCTACTACAAAGAGGGAGACAGTAAAACGAGGAGTGTGAAAATGACATGCGAGCGACATGAAGAGGACCTCCTTAACAAGAAGAACAGGGATTTGGAGGAATACATGTGGAGATTTGATGAGGATAGATTTCATCAAGCAATGATAGACTTGAGATGTCCTAAATGCAACAAAGCCGAAAGACTAAGTGACTAATATAAGCATCTCGTTCTGCCACTTGTCATCATAAACTCAAAACACTAACATATTTCTTTGTTCTTTTCGATTTGAAACAGAATAGTATTTGCCGCAGACCATGTGGCGTTCCAATATTCAGGTAAGTCCTATATAACCCCCGATAATCTGCAAATTGACCAGGAAAAGAATCATAAGCATGGATTCCCATTTCTTGTTGAGGGACATGAGAGCCAAGCTTGGAGCACTGGAGGAAAGAGCAAAAGCGATTCTCACTCAATACTCAGGATTTGTCGATAAGGACATGAAATCCGTCATGAATAGCAGGAAAGATGTTGGATTCCTGTACGACATGATGAGATACCATCTAGGGTGGGTTAGCCAAGATTTCAGATCGGTACCAGATAGAGGTGGGAAGAAGCTACGACCTGGGTTGTGTTTGCTGACCTCAAAGGCGATATCTATGGATTTCTCGAATGCAGTACCTGTTGCCAGTGCGATAGAAGTTGTGCATAACTTCTCTCTCATACACGACGATATTGAAGACAGTGATGTCAGAAGAAGGGATAGACCTACATTGTGGAGATTGTGGGGAATTCCTCAAGCGATAAACACAGGAGATGGAATGCTCGTATTGGCCAACCTTACGATTCTTAGGCTCCTGGGAAAGGGCATAGAGCTGGACAAGACTATCGAAATTGTCCGAATACTGAATGAGACGATAATCACAATGGTTGAGGGACAACACCAAGACCTCGATTTTGAGAGCAGAACCGATGTGGATGTCGAAGAGTATCTTGAGATGATAGAAAAGAAAACGGCATCTCTAATAGAATGTTCTACCCGCCTAGGGGCTATTGTCGCATCTGATAGTGAATACTGCGTCAATTCGTTCTCAGATTTTGGACGGAATCTTGGAATGGGATTTCAGATTGCTGACGACATTCTGGGTATCTGGGAGCCGTCAAATCTTGGTAAGGAGGGTCCCTCGGACATCCTGAAAAGGAAAAAGACACTTCCAGTAATTCATGCTCTTTCTCAACCAGATCTTGGAGAACGCCTGGGAGCATTGTACAAGAAACGGAGCCTGAGAACCAAAGAGATTGATGAAGCCCTTTCAATCTTGGATGAGGCAGGGTCTAGAAAGTACGCAACGGAAATGGCACTGGACTATTTGGGAAAAGCTCTGGAATCCCTCCCGACCAAGAATCTGGATCAAGAAACCACAAACGACCTACTCTCTGTGGCTAGATTCGGGGTTCTACGGGGGACCGAAGTGTGAGAAACCGTAGGAACTCAGCACTACTAGTAGGTCCTAACGTTGGCAGTATTGGCGAGTTTTCACCAGTTGTGAGCGAAAGCCTCATACACTATTGACTCGCAACTAACACTTGTCGATGCCTAGTTCTTGCAGGAGTTCATCCTCGGTCTTGTCCCTTTCTGACAGCTGGAGAACGAGGTTCACAAGAATCTCTGCTACATACTTGTCTTTTTGAACCATGCTAGCAACATTAGATCGCTCGGTTGACCTAAACCAGATGCCATAGTTATCATCTCCAACTTCTATGATGGGTGGTGGGTACGGACCGGTGATCGAGAGCAGTTTGAACCTCCCTCCAGACAAGATCTCCAGCTCTTTGTACTTCTTCAAGTTGTTCCTTGCTCTTTCTTCCAAACCATACTCGCTGATGTCCTCTCGAGTGAAAGGGGCATAGTATGCATAGATGAAGGTCCGTCGCCTGTTGTTTTTGACTCTTCGCGCCCAATTCTCAATTATCTCCTCGAATCCCCCCTCATAGTGGACCTTTTCGGAACGTTCATAGGGATGGGCCCCTAGTATCAGGGAGGGCGTCCATTGAATGATGCAAAGGCGTTTTTGGGCCTCCTTTGCTACACGAGTCGCCTCTTCGTAGACATCCTTTATGTTATCAAAACGCTTTGGCCTCTCTCGATATCGCCGGGAGACCTCCTCGATAAGGCCTTCTCTTAGTTGGGACCGTAGGTCTGCCAGTTTCCTGAATCTCTTGTAAAAGTGAATCTTTTTCATGAAGTTCTCTAACCTTTTCTCTCGAGTTTCCTTCTTTCCTCTTAGGTCCTTAATGAAGATGAGGATAGGTTTGCCAAGACTATCTGCGCACTCATATTCGCGTCGAACAGCCTTGGAATACCCTGTCCAGAGAATCATGACGAAAATATCACACCTCGTGACACCATCAAGAAAAGCCTGTTGAGGTGTTCTTGGAGTAGCAGGCATATCCTCAAAGAGAATTGGTTCGAAACCCAGTTCTCTCACTATCTCCGGGGCAATTTCCCTTTCGGGCTCAAGCTCATACATTCTCGAACTTACGAAGACCTTGATTCTCGGCAGATGTACCCTCCACATCGGAATGGTCGGTCTCAATATTAGTCTTTGCCTTCATATATCAATTCGATTCTCGGTTCGTCAGGCTCCCTCTTCCCTCGACACTCGTGTATGTTGTTGCCCTCGTCTTGCGATCTTCTCGAAAGCAGTTCTTCAGATATCTTGCCAAGCCATCCAGGCAAACATAAGGACCTGCAGTCTACCACTTGAACTCTTCTACTAGTCTGATCAAGTCTCAGTCTGACTTGTCATTAACGGTTTCCGATAGAGATATCACTCAGGGGCCTCTCAGCGGCAACTACATATGCAGGATTGGTATCTAACAACGGTTGGCTAGTCACAATATCGAATTGGGGTAATACAAGACTGTTCTGGCTCTCGTCTTTCCCCAGTTCGAGAGTGTCGCAGTTCATTATCATCCACGACGAAACCAAACGGCCTTTGCTTGATGACTACTCAGAAGTATGTAGGAAGAAGACTTCGAAGCATCGACAACGACATTTTGGAGAGTTTTGTTTAAAAGGAGCCTTCCAACGGGCCATTAATGCAATAACCTCAAGTCGATAGAGTTAATTACTTCAGCCCAAATCTAGACTTCGGATGCCCGAGAACACCTTGCAGGTCGAAATTGCCAACGAGGCGCTCGATTTCATGTTCAAGGAGGTGCGACTAAGACCCGTATCACGAGACCAGATAAGGACAGAAATCGCAACTTCGCTCGAACTGGCAGGAATCCAAACAGCAAAGGAGTTCTTGCGTGATAGGTCCGGTAAGGATAACGAAATCGACCCCTTCATCCGTGCTGATGGCGTCGCCTGGGTAATCGTTTCTACAGTGTTAGCGCAAATGAACCTTCATCCACTCGCTCTCGACTTCGCTCTGGAGTATCTAGGGATCTGTTACGAACAGCAGGAGGTGTGGAACCAACGAATCAAGAAGGGGGCACCCCACTTCTGGATCTCCCTTCGTTATGAAGGTGTAGGCGACTTGGAAGGGGCCAGGGCTCATATGATTCTGGCCTTCATCGAGGACGTCAAAGACCACCACCCTACACCCAAAGCTGCACCGGCGTATGCCCACCTTACCAATCGACTAGATGTTTCCGTAGCGGAACTGAAGGGTCTAGAACTCTTTGCAGGCAAGTTCTTGGAGAACTTCCCATGGTTCCCCGAGGAGATACTAATCAGGTACCAATTGGGACATGAACTGGGGGATTTCACACGCTCGCAAGCATAAGACTTCCCTTCAATCCATATCTTGTCAAAGCTTGGGCAACACGCGTTCTCTCTTCGCAGGGCGGAACGGGTATATCACTCGAGATGCTCACATCCTACCTGTTCAAAACCATATCAGGTATCCAAGTGCTTTGGCGTCGAAGGGGGAGGGGAGGAGAAGTTGACGTCGTTGTGAGAAACCTCAGTCCCAGTGGACTGCCTCTGCCTTGGTTGGGAGAATTCGCCCTGATCGAGTGCAAAGACCGCCAAGATCGAATTCGTTCGCCCGAGCTCGGTGCCTTTCTTGCGAAACTAACGCTTACGGGAATACAAACTGGCATTGTAGTGTCCCGAAATGGCCTAACAGGCCAAGGTAAAAGGAGGTTCGCTGAAGAGATTCAGCATCATGCTTTGTCTCGATCGAATATCGTTGTGATTGATGTGCTGACTTCGGAGCTTGTCAACCTTGATAGCACCGAAGCATTTCTAGCACTGCTCCAAACAAAGTATGAAAGCATTAGATTAGGACAATCATGATACCTTCGTACTCTCCAACGAATCTTCGTCTGTCTCTTAGTGGAGAAGCCGAAATGACGCATTTAGAGAGCCTTCGAGCTTAGTTCATATATTTCTCCTTCTGAATGCAGGACGCACATTCTCCTGCCGTAGTTGATAATGGAGAAGGGCATTTTCGTTCTAGCGGAGTAGACTCCTTCAATTTCATTCCTTTTGCAGCCACAAGGATGGAATCTCAGGCAACCTCTATCCCTGTTGGGCCTTTTTCCATTTTCTCGAACTTCTTTTCCGCATCCTTCAAAAATTCGTCTCTCAGTTCCGTGAATTCACGCTCTTCACTAATCCAGCCTCTTATCAAATCTTGAATACCGCCGATATATCCCACCAACTCGAAAAGCGGAAGCCCAACATCGATGGAAAGGTTGTCCAATTCTGACCTTTCTCGGAACCATTTGGCAAACTCATCGAGTCTTAAGTCCCTGTCGAACTCTTTAGGGTCGGCTTCCCACAAAGACTTGGACTCTTTGAGCGATCCAACGAGTCTCTCAAAAGACTCTCGAATGTCCGCGTGCACTCTGCTAAGTCTATCCAGAAAATCCAGGAACTTCCTTTTCCGAAACTCCTCACTCGTTGATTTGGACTTGAATATGCCTGCACCTATGCCCTTTGATATCTCCCAAACTTCCTTCTTCCGACTTTCCATTCTCCCTTCCATTCCCTTTAGCTCGGACTTCATCTTTGTGACGAATTGACTATGCTTTTTCAACCAATCCTCAGTCTTCATTGAATCACAGCTTCCTCTCTTCACAACGAAACCGCTTTCAGGATATTTAAAGGGAATGAGACCTCAAGACTAGTCAATTAGTAGATTTCATTCGTCATCATCCACCTAATCTACGCCTCCAACTCAACGAACACAGGACGCCATAACTTGAACCCGAAGATCTATTCATTATGCCGATCGTAGTGGAACTCAACCCTCCTACCCGCTTCCATATCCCTACTGCCAACACTGATCTAACAGTACACATCAAACAGTATAGCCATCACTTCGATTGCGAAGACCGTCCGACCCAGTTACAGTGAGTGATCCCGCAAATACCACCAATCGCTGGCGAAAGAATCAGAAGACTGATATTTCACTTGCTTCAGTAGGTCTGTCGAGATTCGAAAATAAGCTAGATATTTCCCAATCCAATCGCTGATTCTTATGGCAATATTTCCCAAAACTTGCCAAGAGCGTAACCATACATCTCCCCCAATGCGACATTCAGTTCATTCAATTTCTTGACGACACTGTCGCTACCCTCGACATTCACTATTGGAATATTCTCAACATCCTCATCTTCTTCTCCAAAGACACCAAGGAGCTTGCTTCTCAATCTGCCGTAGGCATCAACCAATCTGTCAATCGGGACTGACTCAGAATTTGATATAGCCTGTGTCATAGCGAGCATCACACTTTGACGCGAGTCCGAAATCCTTTGGGTCAAACCAAAGATCGCTCCGAGTTCTTTCCGCTGTCTCTGCTTCTCGGATTCTAGTTTTTGCCGCTTTCTTTCCAACTCAATATACTCAATCATGTATCCAGCGAATTTCTCCTGGGCCACCGCACATCTTCTCCTCGCTTCTGCCTCAAGCTTTAGAGTTTCGTGGTGTTTCTTTAGAATGACATTTCGAGCATTCTCTTCGTGTTCATCCATGTTGCTCCTCATCATCAGATGGTAATCTGATTATTAGAAACCTTAGGGTGCCAACGATGAGTGGAGGAGCGTCGTACGGGCAGAGATGAGCATAGATAGACGAGAAGTGTCCGACTTCATGGGGGAGGACGACATTTTGATTCTGAGATTTGCCCTTCGAATATTCGCGAAGCTTTGAAACAGCGGACAGATTATTCTGAGTATTGATATATTGACTTTCGTTGCTGGAGGACAAAACGGCGAGGAAATAAAACGAAATCTGGAAGACGCTACCAGAGGTAATACGTTGCCGTTCCATCCTGGTGAACAGTAATTGTCACATGATTGTCCTTCGGGACATTCACAACGTAGTCAATCCAAAGGGACGGAGAGCTTATCTTGATACTGTGGGGATCCGAGTAATAGACGCCACTGAATCGGTAGAACTCACCCTCTCCTGAAGGAAGATAGTCAAAGCCCTTATACTCGTCGTCCACATAGAGGCTTATTCTAATCTCGGCATTTGTCTCATTCTCAACATTTATGGACAGTTTTTGAAGAGAGCCTGACGGAGGAGAAATCAGAAATGCAATGACTATTGCGGCGACTATGACTGCCACAATGATAATGAGGACCTTGGAGGCCCCTGCCATTTCTTCTTTCTTCTCCTTCTGCCGCATCTCCGGCGTCACTTCCCCCTTCCGAGCGAGAAGGAGCTTCTCCCAGTCTCTGTCTTCATTGTAGAAATACATACTGTTGCCACACTTAGGGCATTTCCATTTTGCTTCCGAGGAGATCTCTCCACAGGTTTTGCAGAACATTTCAATTCTTTCCGTTGTCATTCTATCCCCTCCCATCAAGTTCCCTGAACACATCGTAAGTCCTATTGGTAATGGGGGAAGTCAATGTTGGAATTGGCAACAAAATCCCTCCTTCACCCACAGCACAGTATCCTCATCCGACTATCACAATTTAAAGCTTTTTGTCTTCTATTTGTCTGCCAGAGATTATCTAACGGACTTTGACCAGCAAACTGGGCAAAGATGACTAATTGGACAGAATCGAATCAACAGAGAAGGTTCTTAGCAAATGGCAAATAACTTCTGAGATATCTTGTATTGGGAGGAAATCCATATTGAAACGATTCGACCTGGAATAGAGGGGCTGGGAATCGAATGTGGAATGGATTCTTTTCAATCACTTGCGAAAAACATATGGACCTCATTATCTACTAGACGAGCTAGCAACTGGGAACAGCTGCGAGTCCAACTAGTCCCCAGCTTTTTTCTTCAACTTGTCCACGGCAACTTCTATTGCATGGGAACGGTTGTAGAACACTTTCTCTTCAATCTTCTTCTCAATCCAGTCGCACAGCTCTTTCGACAAGGAAACGTTGAAGTTGCGTTTTGTCCTTGGCATCAAACGAGTTACGACGAGGTAACATTTATGAGTGTGTAACTCAGTTTCTGATTTGAGTTATGTGAAGCGAGGGACGTTCTCTACGATCAAGAGGTTGGTTGAGGACACGTAGGTTATGCCAAGACTGGGAGATGATGTTACGAGCGGAAAGGGAAACTCAGAACACTGCGAGGATGGTGAGCACGATTGGGCAATTGCAGGTATACTTCATGAGAATGATATCGAAGACGTTTTCGAGGACATCAAGATCTATGATAAGACTGTCGTTCTTCAAAGGTGCGTGAACTGTGGAAAGAAGAGAGTAATAGAAGAGGACACGGAGAAGGACGTAAGCCAAGAGTTGGACGGTACGATGCTTGCATGGGTTAAAAGCCATCCAGAGTTGCAGAGGTGGTAGTGGTCCTTGGTCGAAACGGCACAATATATGCATCTAATGGAAGAGCAGAATGGGACTTGCTGATGCTGAGCCCACGACTGCAACTTGTCTGAACTATCCAGTTTCTCGATCTTCAATTTCGTTCAATCTCTCCTTGAAACTCTTGAAAACGTCGAGAACTTTCTTCGATTCAAGATCTTCTGCAATCCAACTCGTTCCAGCGACACTGAAAATCCTACGTAGGTCCCATACTCTTCGGATCGATTCCTTCCATTGATTCAAACCCAGGATATCATGCTCGCGTTTGAACTTGAAGGGAATCCCTTGAAGTTCCAAGTGACGTTTGAGGTTCCGGCCCACAAAGGGCCATACTGCACAGGAGATGTAGATCCCATACTCTCCTCTTTGAATCTTCGAATGTTCCGGCAGAAGGATGTTTGCGTCCAGGAAGTCAATGTAATCCGAGACGGGAGTCTCATCATCCAGATGAAAGAACGAAGTGGCCAATGAAAAAAGAACGGATTTGCCTGTTGCCAGGGTCTCCGTATATGCCATGATCTCATAAGAGACATCTAGGGCCTTGAAGAGTTCTTTCATTGGCACAACAATTCCAACCTTCATCTCACCGCTCCCAATTTCTGAACCTTCTTCCTGTAAACCTTGAGCCCAGTCTTCATGGAACCTTTCAGAAAGGTCTCCACGTGTATTTGCCCGACCGCTGTCTGTTTCGAGATTATAGCCGCAGTGCTCGACATTCCTGGAGTTCTCATCATCTGGCTAGCTGCGTGATCAATTGCAGAATCGACTATCTTGTTTCCGCCAAACTCAAGGATTTCGCTTGCCATCATCTTCATCTTCTCCCTGTCACTATCGCTTGATTCTGAGATGTTGTCCAAACGCTTGCCCAGCTTATACATATCATATGCGTGGCTAGCCAGTTTGATGGTTGTGGGTAAGGCCGGGTTCACTAATGCAGTAGACTCGATGAGCGCATCCTTTGCAGCAGTCTTCACAGCATACTCTAAGAGGTCTTCGGAAGGAGTTTCCTCACTCGGGCCTTCTCCGCCCCCTCCACGGCCTCCTCCTTTGCTTGAATGTTCATTTCTTCCTGACCGTGGTTTCGGCACTTCCATCACCCAATGATTTGACTCTTGACTCCTCAAACATCTCTGCTGAATCTGACGAAGTGGTCACATTCCGTTGCGAGGGCGTCATCTCTATTTGCCCTGTAGGCGACGAGTTTACCTCTTGGGTGACTACTTCTGAAGATACGTACCCATCTCTGGATTCTCTCTCTTACAGACCCCTTTGGGTAAATGTCATGGTCATAGAATCCTTTGAAGTAGTGGGATACGTGCTGAAAGCCAATATCCCTTAGCATCTTCACGCCAACACCGAATTGGTGACAGTCATTTGCCGTCAAGAAGGGGATGACTCTCGTCTGTGAATCATGCGCTATCACCTCTTTCGCAAGGTCATGAGCTGCAGTTATCGATGTGGCCAATCTGCTCCACTGCGAGCATTTGGAGAAGTCTGGATAGGCATACGCATCGTAAGAGAATGCAAAGTCAGGTTTGATAGAAAGTACCCACTGATTGTATTGGTCGCTCGTGATTGAGTCAAGAAAACTGTCAGGTCCCACACAACTGACGCCTATTTGAATGTCATTGGAAGTGAAATCAAACTTGTCTGCAATTTCTCTGATAGCCCCCTTCTTTCTCATTCTTTCCATCATACTTTTCGTTGACATGGGTAGCACAATGCACCGTAGCTCACCAGGATTCCGGAGTATATCTGACAGTCTTTGGGAGAAAGGATAAACCATCCTGATTTCCCTGGACATTGGGCTGAACTCAGGAATATCAAGGTGAGAATAGGATGACAGTGAGTAGAAATCCTCAAATGTGTAATTTGATTGGTACGTTTTGAACATCGGGCAGGATTTGTCCGAACACACCGTTCCTTTGTGATTGTCACATTTCTGCTTCATACAAGATTTGTATGTGCATAGATGATTCATGCAATGGCACTCAAAACTCGCATTGAAGGTGCAACTCTTGCACACTCGGTTGAGAGGGCACCTCTCAGTTCGCAAACGCATTTGGGTCGCAGTTCTTCCTATCATTTCAGCGTCGTTCTACTCATCACCCGCGTTCTTCTTGGGTAGGATACCACAATCTCAGTATATAAGGCTGGATTTGGGGATGAGTGAAAGTACTCCCCTGACTATGCGATCGCCGTTAAGATAATGGTGAAGAGCTGCTTGACGTGAAGGTTGCATTTGACCAGCATAGGGTTCTGATACAGTGAGCCGTAGGAAATGAACAAGTACTGAGAAGATCTTCAGAGCTCCCGATTTAGAGAAACGTCCTGCACTTCGGGCAAGTGGTCTTGCATACCGCATTGAACTCTTGACCACAGTTCTTACATGTCACAAGATCGCCTTCTCTCGTCCATTTCTTCCTCCACTCTTTGACTGGTTGAATTCCGGCTCCCATACTCTCAGCCATTTCTCGGTCCAGTAGTGCCAAGCCAAAAAGCTTGAAGTATTGGACTCGCCGACTTCCATTAGACGGAAACCTCATTAATCGATGCACATATATCTTTCTATGAAAGACGGAGCAAAGGGAGAAGAACTGAGGGATACGCTCTACAACATCGCTCAGAGCGTAGCAGTTGGTGGAGTAGTGTTTGCTCAAAGCTTCACCATTGTCGCCAAACCTGGTAGCCCTGAGCAAGAGCAGCTTGAGGCCTGGACGAAGCTCTTTGAGAACTTCAAAGAAGACGTGAATCGGTTATATGAGAAATATGGTGGAACGGTATAGGAAGCTCTCCAACATTGATTCTCTATTCTCCTGAGAACTCGACTACTGTTGCCACTGCCCACAGTTTCACTTGACTATTGCTTCAAGATTGAAGTGGTTCTCCCGTGATATGGCTCATCCCGGAAAAATGTCAACACAAGAACTTGAGAAAAGACTCGCTTCCGAAGAAGATGAACACAATTGACTTTCAGAACACAATGAGTATGTCCCTATAAACATCATGGACAAAGAAGAGCGCAAGAGAGAAGTTGTCCTCGGGTCTCAAACTAGACTGTCCAGTGAAACTCTCAATAAGACGAACGAGGATGTGGCTCAGTGAATATGTCTTGGTCCCTATGCAGTGCGACCTTCCCCTCAATCGCTCCAAATGTGTTGGATTCGACCTCTGGATGTTGACGGAAGACCTGAAGATATCGACGGCGATGCCCAGGACTGACAACTTAAGGATTTTGGGCGAACGTTGCCTTTGCTCCATCGCAAGGGTTCTGTCTACGTCCCACCTAGTACTTCGTCAATACTGGGGGCGCTTTCCTATAAAGCTCGTAGCCCTTGATCCACGATTTTGATTTCGGCTCTCCCACCACTGGCTCACGATCTGGTATGGGGATGAATTTACGGTTATTATAGTGACCGCATAATGGACACAGGCGCCTCTTCTGCTCTCTCAGCGAACCGTTTCTAGATGGTAGCTTCTTGAGTCCGATGTCGAAGCCGAATACTCTATCGATAGAGCCTCCAACGCCACACGGGTAGTATCCATAAGCATTCAACCCTATCCCACATTCTTCTGTTATCCAACATCCATTCGAGATATCCGTTTGTATGTGCTTTCGTTTGTCGATGGGCGCGAGATTGAATGCCACGAACTTCTTCTGAAATCGTCTGGGTTTGTTCGTGTTCTTTAGAGTTATCTCACGAGGGATTTTTCCGATCGCCTTACGCACCTTCTCTCCATATCCGTTGGTTACGACCTCGATTAGTGTATCTGGGTTCTCTCTTCTGAAATCTGCAAATATCGGTAGGATGTCTCTCACACCTGGGTGAAGCAGCGGTTCTCCACCCATTATTCGAATCCTCTTCCACTTCTTCCTCCTGTTTCTCGTTTCATCGACGAAGCGCTCCAATTGCCCCAATGCCATATCAACAGTATCTGGTGCTTGAGTGCAGGACCTATCGCAATTGTAGCACCTGAGGTTGCATCTGTACGTAATATCGATCTCAATAAGATTCAACGAGGTCTTGAACTGTGGTTCGAGAACAACTGTCTGAGTCCTTGACACTCCAACCCCGCTCCGGAAACCTCCAATGGTGGGCATCTAAGGTTGCACGCTCCTTTCCAGGGTGTCCACGCCGACGACAAAACCATGCAAGTATCGAACTTTCAATTCAATGCTACCATAGAAATGATGGGCAATCAAGCTAATCATGTGATCATGGCTGACAACGAGTGTGTTCTTTGAGTCATGGGCGACGATTTCCTCTCTGATCTCCTTCACGATTCTCCTCACATCCTCCTCGTACTGTGCGATTGCATTTCTGGAAAAATCTCCCTGCAATACTCTCCCAGCCGCAGATTTCCAACCATATTCGGTTCCAGGTTCAGCGGCCTCATTGATACGAATACGCGGTGGACGTCTCAGAGTCGCCCATTGCTCGACCATGCAGTCAGGGTTGCTCACCGCTTTGATATGTTCGCACGTCTGGAGCGTTCTTGTCGCATTGCTGGCTAGCATGAGGTCCAGTTTGATCGGAAGGCAACCTCCCCAGGCTCGGCAGTCAGTCGCTCCAAATGCGGTGAGTTCTGAAGTATCTGAGTTGTCGCTAGGTTCGTTCTCAGCGTGTCTTATGAAGATGACATTACTGTCCTCTTCTAGGTCAGACAGCAGTTCGCCTGGAGGTTTAATCGCCGCTGTAGGCATTTCAATTGGTCTCTCGTAAGAATCCGCCTCCATTATATGCTGGATGATTGCCTTGTTTCTTCGATAGTGGTCTGCATCGCGTACCTGGCTTGGCTCGTAGAGATACACTGGCCATTCTAGATGCATGGGATTTCTTGCCATCTCTGCGATGGGTACCATATATGTGAGTTCTGTGAACTTGTCAATCCATTGTCCCCCAGCCTTCATATGTTCAACGCGAACGTTGTCGAACAAGTACTTCCGGAATGTTCTAAGGTGCATCCAGACATCGCCTCCTCTTTTCGTTCTGGGGTTCTCGAAATCCGGGATGAAAGGTATTAGCCCCTTGCCAGCACGGAGCATTGACCCAACGGTCATGTCAACTCCCTTCAAATACCGCTGATGCAAGTTCAACAGAAGGTGATTTGATAAGAGCATATCGTCAGCGTCCAAGACTACTATCACTGAGTATGGGTTGACGCAGAATTCCCTGATAGCCCTGTTAATGTTCGTGAGCACTCCCTTTCTCTGATTGTTGCGTAGGTAGGTTACCCTGTCCTTGTGCCTACCAGCTAGGAAGTCAATGAACTCTGGCAGGCAATCAGCCGATGCATCATCGACTATGACGGCGCCCCAATCACTCCTAGTCTGTCCCAAGACCGATTGCCAACACCTGAGGAATCTCGACGGTGAGATGTCCCTGCCACATATCACGAAGACAAAAGGCTCGCTCCTCTTGGGGATGCTCCAATCATCGGAACCACCAGAGAGATCAACTCTTTCGAACTGGACGTCGGGGACGTAGCCTGATTCAGCTCGATCAATCACTGAGAACCATTGGTCGGCATCCTTCTTCCTATCATTTGGTGGATGGATATAGAAAGTGCGAGGATCACCACCCCTGAGTGAGATGAGTCCCCTTTCGGCCTGGGCCTTTTCGACTGAACGGTACCAAGTGAGCTTCAGATGACCATTAGTCAGTTCATTGGGGTATGGTCTTTGATCAAAGAATCTCGTGCGATGAATGAGACAGAACCGAACCTCTGGAACGAACTCTCCGTTTCCCGGGGAGGAATATTCGTTGAAGCCACTGTCCATCTGGTGGGCGATATTGAATGATACCGAAAGGGCGTTGCGATTCCCGTCAAGGGCCCCCTTCATGTCCGCCAGATAGCTGTGGCTTGGGTCCCTTCTCACAATGATTGCATCTGAGTCAACCTGCAGTATGAAGTTACCTTTGGCCTGCTCCAAGGCAAACAATTGCGGGTAGACTGGCACACCTGTCATGCTATGGGTCGTGTCCGTTCGGACACCGAACCATCTATGATTGACTTCTTTGATTGTGGTGGGGTCGTTTGGAGCCGTTAGGAAATCGTCTATTAGCCCCTCAGAACGCAACTTCTCCAGAACCTCGTAGGTGAGTTCCTTCTCGGGTAATCCGAATTGTCGGATGAACCCATCCTCTTTGGGATCGAGGACAACTATCCTTTCGAGGAACGCACCCGGTCCCTCAAGCTGGTGTACGATGTGACGTATCATACGTTCAAGGAAGGGGCCGTCCTGGTAGCATGCTTTGATGACCAGACTCACATCACTACCCTCGTTAGCATGAGCAGTTGCGGTGATTACGAGATACTGTGAAAAGAACGACCCTGAGACATCAGCAAGCCACTTGGTGTCCTCCACTGTCTCGATTCGGAATCCTGCCCTTACAACTGCCCGACGAAGCGTCGAAAGCGGATACCGACCTACCTTGTCCCTGAAGAAAGGGTTATCTAGGGCTATGAAAACGATACCGTCGGTGTTCATTTCACTTCTGACTGCGCCTAATTCAGATTTCAAATCGACCTGATCTATCTGTCTTCCGGTGAAGTCTACGACAGCCGCGGAGAATGGCCCCTTTCCAGGGACCTCCTTCGTCCCTCGAGCACGTACTGTTCTCAATCCGCCAAGGGGTCCTGTTAGGAACTCCTCCAGTCGAGGACATGCCAAGAGGACTCTCCCATCACCGTGGAGTCGGGTTAGTTTCTTTTTCAACATCTCGCCTAGACAACCTCTGTCGAATAGGAGTATCGGGCTTGAGGGAGGCTTGGACTTCTGGCGTTCCAGAACGCGGGCGTAGACCCTGTTGAAGAAATCTGGGAATCCGTCCAATTCCTGGAGGTCCCATTGCACCAGGGCTTTCCTCATGAGACCTCGGAAATCCTCCCTATCGGAGAACCCAGTCATCAAGAAAGCGCGCTGGACCATGAATAGGAAGTCCTTGTAGTTGAAAGTCTTAATGTCCCAACCGTAGTCAATAAGCTTGAGTCCATCTTCGAAGATTCGGAAGTTCATAGGCTTCACGTCCCAATGTACTATTCCTCTCTCCCAGCACTCCACGAGGAACTCAATGACTTCCTCCTCCCTGCCCCCACTGTAGGGTTCCGATGGCTCGTACCTGTACGACAGGATCTGAAGCCCATCTATCTCCTCGAGGTTCTGGAGGTCTATCAACCTCCTGCAACCCTTGAATCTGCCCAACAACTGCCCGAATAGGAGGCTGTAGTTGATGTCAGTCTTGTCGATGACCTTGAAAATGTGATTTCGATCTGTGAACAGGACAGATTCAAAGCCAGAGCCTATCAACTCGAAGTCCTTGTCCGGATAGGCCTTTTGGAGCAGGGATAGTGCCTTGTTCGTCCTATGTGAGTCATTCATGTTTGCCCCTACCTCTACTGGCTTCAAGCCTACTGTATTCGCTATCCGCAGGCTCTCTAACCCCCTGCTTGGGCCTGTGAAACAGCCATTGGAAGTTTCTACCAGCGTAGAAGTGCATGTCCCACATCAATTGGTACAGTAATACACGAATGCCCTTTGACTTCGCTACATCTGTCAGATTGCCAGGCTTGACGCCTTTGAGTTCTCTCACAATCGAACTAACCGAGTCCCCAGAGGCACGGTGATTGGAGAGCCATCTCGCACTCGCCATGCACCCCATCCCTATTCGTGCAGCAGCTCTGAGGTCCTGCCAAACGTCCACAACGTCATGGGAGACGATAGCATCCTTGACGAATTTGACAGGAACGCCTGCTCTCTGGATTCTGTAATTCAGATCGGCATCGACGGCGTAAGGAACCGGATCATTGAACAGAAAACCGCCTATATCAGGGACCAGATCCGCACGAACACCAATCCCCGGCGTATAGACGACAGGAAGGGAGTTGACGAAATCTCTTGCTTCCGATACTAGCCTCGACAGTGGAACCCTTGGGCTGTGTTTGAACATCAACCGAGCTCTAGCGATCTTGAAGTCCCTCAGAGCATCGTAGATTCTCCTAATGCAATTGCTCTCGAACCATGTGTCGGAGTCCGTGATCAAGACCTTGTCGTGCTTTGCTATCTCGAAACCAATGTTGGACGTTATCGATAGGTTCCCTCTTGGAGAGAGACAAAACCGAACTCCCCTGTGCTCCAGCCTCCTTTGAAGAGACTTATTCTCACTGATTGATACCACTACGTCAACTTCCTCATCGATGGAGTCAATGCATCTGAAAACGCGGTCATCGTCACCGCATCTTATCACCACAGATAAATCCAATTACATTACCTGCCTTTTTCATTCAAGTATTCCTCAACTGCGTCTATCATCATATCAAAGGAAACCCTAGCCTCACGGTCCGTTCTCCACGCGATATGAGGCGTAACTAGCATCTTCGGATGAGACAGCATTTTTCGGTACATCGGGTCATTAGCATTTCCTATATGCGCTCCGGCAACATCGTCTGCTGCACCAGCCAGAATATTATCCTCCAAAGCTTGAAGCAGAGCTGTTTGACTATAGGTCGATGGTGATGCTACATTGATGAAGTAGCAGCCTTTTTTCAATCCCCTGAAAAACTCTGAGGTTAGGGCTTCTGGTCGATCAGGTCTGAAACCTAGGCAATTGACCACGAAGTCAGCTTTTTCGTTTACATCTAGCAGACCCTCGCCGCGAATATAATATGCGACATCCATACCAAAAGACTCACATACTGGTCCAAGGTGCGACCCTATCCTGCCTTTTCCCAAGATTGCCACCCTCTTTCCATGGAGAGAACAACCCAGCTTCAGGGTTATGTTGTTGTCCGATTCTTTCGTCCGAACCAGCTCATGTAAGTTTCTTGATAGAGCAAGCATCATGAAGACGACCCACTCGGATACTGATTCCTGATTCTGACGTGGAATGTGTTTCACGACTACATTATTGCGCTTCAATCCCTCATGATTAATCCTGTCCCAAAAGTCAAGCCTGCCAAATGGTATGATGATTATGAGGTCACTTAGCTCATACAGTCTGTCGTAGTCCAGGAACTTCTTCTTAGCGATTATTACCTGCGCGTCATTGAGCTGTTTGAAGAGAATCTCAGGATTTGTGCGTTTCATTGAAATTGAGGACACCCTGCCAAGACTGTTCAATCTCTCTGCCTGGTCTTCAAGCATGAAGCATTTCTGCGTCATTAGGACAAGCGGCTTCTTACTACTCATGGAGACCTCTCCTTCGATTTCTTGATATCATGCAGTTCTGTCTCACCCACAAGGCCCAGCTGTTCCAGGCGCTTTGATTCAATCGCTCCAATGCATGAATCTCTCAATGCACTGTCCACCTCTTTCATGAGTTTGGAACGGAAATCAGGATTGGCTCGAAGATAATCCGGAACAGTGGTCTTATCATATCCAAAATTGATGCTGTCGAATCCCAAATCCCTGTGATTCCGAATCAGAAGTGGAACCTCAGCGAGGGCAGGTACTGTTATGGTCATTCGTCCAATTATCTCAACTCCAGAATGACACTTCGATCTGTATTCTCTCAGGGATTCTATATTATCTAGCACGAGATCGAAATTCGATCCGACGTTTACTTTGGAGTGGGTTTGAGCTGTGGCCGCGTTGATGGAAATGATTACTCTCTTGGCATGACGGCTGAGGTGTTCGGCCAATGCATCATCGATGAGAAGTCCATTTGTGAGTAGTACATACTTCTTGCCAACAGAACTGAGGTAATCCATGTAGTCCCTACATGATGTGATTGCCAAGGGTTCTCCGCCTGATAGGATTACATCCTCAAATGGACTGATATCGATATTCTCGATGATTCTCTTACAGTCCAACGTCACCCTATCCGGCGGATTGCGTTTCCTCTGTTTGCACATAATGCACGATATGTTGCACAGTTCACCGAAATGGAGATGAAGTCTTTTCAATGATGAGTAGTCTATCTCAGTGTTTCTGTGCCATGCATTTCTAGGGATGTCTTTGTCAACCCAGTTGCATTCCTCATAACATTCCAGTCCGCCAATCAGTGACTGGTTCCTATATCTCAAAGACGTTGGTGTGTTGATCAAGCCATTCAGTGCCCTCTCGTATATATTCCCGACGAAAGCGGGCTTAATATGGCAACAATGGAATATGTCGCCTCTATTATCCAGCGTAAACATTTCCCATAGATCGGGGCAGTACGTGATTTCCATTTCCTGCACATCCATTGTTATGTCAATTGTCATTGTTAGATATCTTCATGGAATGCTCCGAAGAATTCCGAATCAAACATTTCAGAGGGGACCAGCCCTAGATATATCAGTCTCAATGTGTCAATCAGCTCAAGGTTTGACTCTTTGAGTGCCTGAATTGTCTGTTTTCTTAAGTCGCCGAAAAGACCAGGGTCTTTACCAAGATACTGCGGAACAGTTGCCTTGTCGTAGCCAAAGTTGATGTAATCAATTCCGAACTCCGGAAACTTCCTAATAAACAGGGGGATCTCATGAAGAGAGGCCGTGGTGATTGTCATTCGTCCGATTATTGTCAGATTGGTGCCAGCCCTTTCTCTTTCACTCTGCAATCGCCTGAGGTTGCCTAAGACACGCTCGAATCTTGAACCCGCATTGACATAGTCGTGAGTGGCTTTGGTGGCTGCATTGATGGATACGATGACTCGATTGGCACGATGAACTAGCCTTTCCGTCATCGCTTCATCGATTAGCAGACCGTTTGTCAATATGGTGTAGCCTTTATCCATGTCCTCAAGGTAATCCATGTATTGAATACACTCGGGAATGAACAACGGCTCACCTCCCTGTAATGCAATATCTTGTAAAGGCCCAATATCGATGTGTTCAATAAGAACTGAAGTATCCAGAACATCCTGGCTTTTGTCAACCTTGGCGGCCTGTTTGCACATGATGCATGCGATGTTACACGCCTCTCCAAACATTAGATCAAGACGTTTCAGATCATTGTACTTGACATCTAGATGTGTGGGGATTTTCTCTGGAGGGATGTCCTTTTTCACGAAGTTACAGACATTGTAACATTCCAACGTACCTGCCAAAGAACGTTTGCGGGCATCAACGACGGTCTGTGACTTCGAAAGCGTTCTCAAATCATCTCTATAGATGTTGCCGATCTGAGCAGGCTTGCTCAGACAACAGTTAAAGACATCGCCATTGGGTCGTATTGCAAAGGCCCTCCACAGATGCGGACAGAATGTTGTGTCCATTGTGTCACTCAACCTTTGTTGTGAACAAGTCCCATGCCCTAGATTTGAATGCTTGCCTCTGCTCGGACGTCATTCTCGGTTTGTACTTACGATAGAATTCCGAAAGTCCCCTTTCTTTGGCCTCAGAACCAGGGTTGGAGAGTCTATCACTTCTTGGAAAAGCAATGTGGTGAACCATGTGATTCCTGAGCACAGCATATGAAATGTTCCCAGTATCTAGGAGTCTTATGCACACATCTCTGTCGGTCGTGCTTGGCAGGTCCTCATCGAATCCTCCGATTTCCTTCAATCGGTCAACCCTGACAAAAAGATTCGAACCTTGAATATTGGGATTTCCCACGAGGAAGTGGTCTATGCAGATGTTCTCCGGTATGTCCTGCGGGAATCCTTCTGGGTGGTTCTCGTCATGCCTTATCAATCCTGAGATAATCCATTGCGATTCTGTTTCACTGGCAAACTTCAGCACGTTCTCGAGATATCGTCTGTCCCACCAGTCATCATCGTCAAGAATGGCAAGATATTCATTGTCTTGATTTCGGCCAGCACTCGCCAAGGAGTCGATACCCGTGTTTATCGCGCCTGAGACATTTGTTGCCCTGCTGTTTCTTATGAGTTTTATGTCGAGGTCCCCAGCATACTTCTTCACAATATCCTCAGTCCTTACCCAGTTGTCCGTATCGCAATCACTCACAACGATGATTTCTCTGGGTTTCACTGTCTGTTCCCTTACGGATCCCAGCGCCTTATCCAGATTTTGAGGGCGGTTCTTTGTCGGGACAATCACCACAGCATTCGGCATTTCTTCTCCTCTCTCAAGAATATGTGCTGATTTCTTGACTTCCTCCACAGCGCGTAACAAAACGGCATGATTTACCGATTCCATCAAATCATGTGTGTCCTTGGGCACGCATTTCCCGCCATAGGGTCCCAGACCAGGAGTGAGGTGGTCTTTGGTTTTCACTCTCCTGTCCGCCCATATTACGCTCATGACGTCATGGGGGTCTCCAGAATTCTCTGAGCAGATCCTTTCAATCTCATTCGTGAAGCTGACCTTCGTCCCAATGTATGCATTGTGGGCCAGTTTGCCTATTTCCGCACTTCGATGGTTCATTTTCAGAATCTCGGCGTCCTTTGTCCACGAAAAGTAGGACAGGGCTTCTTCCATATCACCGTCCTCGCCGCTTATCACAATCCTATCTGGTTTCAGGAACCAAGTATACGAGTTCCTTTCGCGCAAGAACTCCGGCATGTATACCAAACGCAGATTTGGGAACTCGTCAGTGGCTTTCTCCATGTAACCGATTGAGATAGTACTCTTTATCGCCACAATGCCTTCATACTCTTCTTCAGCCAGCCTCTTCAGGGCGGTGTCGATGTTGCCACAATCCAATCGGCCATCAGCGCCGAGTGGTGTTGAGACACAGACAAAGACAATATTCGTCCTGAGAATATCATTCCACCTATGGTCACCCACGATATCGTAGCCATAGCATCTGTAATGCCGACTCAAACCATGGATTACAGACCAACCCACAGAGCCCAGGCCGATGACGCCAACGCTCTTCATAGCCCGAAGGCCTCCTTGAACCTCTTGATTGTGCGAGGAACGCCATGATGGGGCAATAGCTTGGCCGAGAATCCGATTACTTCTCTCGCTTTCGTAGGATCGCCGACAAAATTTTCCACATCGTACTTGCGCCCCCCAGAGTATACCACTTCGGGCATGTTCCCTAAAGAGTCTGATATTATCCGCACCAATTCCTCCAGGCTTGTTCCTTTTCCCGTGGATAAATGGACGTCCTCCGATATGCACTCAGCCCTCTCACGTTTCTGCCTCAAGTAGTCCGTGGCATTCAAAATGCCACCCACTACGTCATCTATGTGTGTGAAGTCAAACACCTGGCCCCCTCCATGGATATTCAAGGGCTGTCCTCTCAGTGCAGAGAGGATGAAATTGGGTATGACCCGATCCAATATGTCACGTTCATTCCCATATGTATTTGAGAAACGCAGATTCATGCCATTGGATTGGCAATTCCTCACGTACTTCCGTACCAATTGTTCACCCTCGACCTTCGCCCTGCCATATACGTTCATTGCGTTCTTCGGATGGTCCTCTCTGACGGGTAGTATAGAGGGCTCCCCGTAGACTTCTCTGCTACTCCCAAATACGATCCATGGAGGGCATTTCATCTCACTGGCTACCTCTAGGACCGTGGCAGTTCCTTTGACATTCACATCAACACATCTGTCGGGGTCTTGTTCTCCCCAAATGACTCGCGAGACAGCGGCTAGATGCACAACACCGTCGAACTCATGCTCACTCATCACCATCTTCATCAGTTGTCTGTCCCTCACATCACCATTGATGTAGTTCACCTTTCCAAGAACACGTGATAGATTTGCTGGGTCCTTGCCGATGTCAATGGCAATTACTTTGTTTCCTCTCTTGACCAGTTCCTCTGTTAGGCTTGAACCAATGAATCCGGCTCCACCGGTGACGAGTACCCTCCCCGTTCTGCTGGACATCTTCACTCCCCCCAAAGTGGGATTGTGTAGCTGCTGGGACACATGGCTACTGATTGTAACTTTGTCTGAATGAGACGCGCTGAATAAATAGATTTCGTGATAACGTCTCGCGATAGACATCTATACTCGGGAAGAGACTGTCAGATAGAATGGAGGGCTCCCAAGAAAACAGAGAAAGGATCGGGAAACACAGAGCGATTCTCTTCCTGGTGATTCTCCTTACCATCTACCTTGCAGGGCGTGGCATCTTGGTCCTCGGTGGCTTGAGCAGTGTTCAAGGAGAGAAGTTTTGGAAAGGGCCACCCGATCTTCTGACCTATAACATTGACAACTTGAGGGAGGGCGAGGTGGATATTGACTACAACTGGCTGCACAGGATCGGCAGGGACATTGTGGCAGGTAAAGATGTAAGGTGGATCCTGAGCTATCGGATCACTCTCTTTGGAAATGACGAGTACGTCGAGCGGCACTTCTCCTTCTACTTCCTGAAC
Organism: Methanomassiliicoccales archaeon; assembly: GCA_030593885.1. Classification (GTDB taxonomy): domain Archaea; phylum Thermoplasmatota; class Thermoplasmata; order RBG-16-68-12; family SOIM01; genus JAGLME01. Next base: position 5,919 of record JAUVGH010000005.1, on the reverse strand, counting down.
ACCTCCAATGGACATGTCTCTGACAGGGTGCTGGTCAAGTACGGAGCTGACAATGATTTTGGAAACAAATCGATGGTCTTCGACAGGCATATTAGGTTCTATCGCCCTGGCGAATATGTCCTGAGAGTCGTTGACCAACTACCTGGCTCGGAAGTGAACTTCACTGGACACTCTTCAATACTTGTCTATGGCGAGGAATTGAGCGCTGCCGAGGACCTTCACGATGACGTGTTTGGTTTCCTTATGCTCACCACGGGACTCTTGGTGTTCTTGATTGCTATCTATATCTCATTGAACTCTACATGGAAGGACCTTGGACTATCGGCTCTCTGGGAGGAAATCAAGGAAGAATGGCATACTTTCCGGGGAAGTTGGTATGGAGACATTCTGGTAGTTCTTTGGATGCTGATATCCTTTGACGTCCTCACGACCTTCGTCTCCCTGCCCCATGGTGGGTGGGAGGGAAATGAGACCGCCAGGAAGGACATGTATGGAACAGTATGGTTCAACATCTTCTTGGTCCTGTGTACTGGCTTCTTTTGGTTCTTCTTGCGAAGGTTTGTCAGAATAGTGGACAGAAAGGATCACTGGCTGAATAGACTCGACATAGGCCTTCCCTCTTTCTTGGTCTTAGGAGCGTTATGGGGTTTCTTATGGGCGGAAGTGGTAGTCGGCAACCTGGGTTACGTAGAGACGATAGGTGAAGGTGAGATCTATGTTGCCACTCTCTTTGTCATAATTGTAGTGACCATGGGGATCGCGTCCATTCTCGTGTTCAGGCACAAGAGACGGTTGCGTTGAGTATCACTGGGAGGTTGTTTGCGAGGATTTTCTAGGCTTCTTCTTGCGCCGAACATGTCCGAGCCGATCGCAAGCCCTCTAGGCAAAAATGCATATGCTACTGCTCCATGCAAGAAACAGGACGGAAAAGGACCCAACTTGAGTCTTGGAGGCCTCCAATGTTAACGATGCTAGACGAGGACTGGACAAATCAAATCAGAGGAATCCTGGAGATCAACATGTCAATTAAGTCAGACAATATTGGCATATACGAAGAGGCTCTGACTCACAGCAGTGTCAGCATACCAAACAATCAAAGGCTCGCTTTTCTCGGTGATCGTGTGCTGGGAATCATAATAGCTGAACACATCTTCGAGCAACATCCGGATGTTCATAGAGCGGTCCTTGACACCAAGAGACAGGGGATAGACGAGAATCGCAATTTTGCGAAGGTTGCGAAAGAGATCGGCTTAATTGAGCTGATGCGTCTCGGTAAGACCTACCAGAACACGGACAAGAGTGAGATCCAGAACAATGTGAAGATTATGTCAGCAGCCTTTGAGGCCATGTTCGGGGCGATATACAGGGACCAAGGTCTGGAGAAGACGAGAGAGGTTGCGACGGTGTTGCTCTTCTGAGGGGCTTCCAAGTGAGCGGGACAGAACATTGTAGGAAACACTGAGTAGGTGTGGCAAATGGAAGAGAAGAAAGTATGCCTCCTGTGTGAGCGCAGGATTGGCGATCAACTGCGTGTCATCTACGAAGAGAATTGCAGGAAATACATCAGGTTCACACGTTTTCAGCGATTGATAGACGTGATTGTGGACAGCAGGTTCTTCAATTCAATATATTTCGATCACGACGATGATTTGGGTTCAGCATATCGGGGCGTGGCCAGGAAAGGGGTCACAGCGCTGCAAAAAGGTAGGAAGAAGGGGCGGAGCTACCATGAGAAGGAGTCTGACATTGCGGCGCTCAGGAACAACAAAGTCGCACTGCTGATTGAAGAAGAACAGAACCCGAACTCTGGTAAGCTGAGGACTGACATCGACAAGACTTTGATTTGTGATCATGCATGGATTGACAAGAAGGCAGTAAGGATTGAGAATTGCTATCTTCTTGTCTTGTTGAATGACAAAGAGATGTCTTGGGGAACTAGATATCTGGACGGTTGTGGGAGTATTCGTGAAGTGATAGTCTGCGATAAGTCTGATTTTGGAACAGAGTTTGCCAAAATCGACTGGGACAAGAAGACACAGAAAAGGAGCTCATCTGATAGAACGAACACTGAAAGGATCGAAATCTTCAGAATCTTGACTACCCTACACCCCATTGAAATCGCACTCTTGGACTTTCTTGTGGAAAGTGGAGGTTGGGCATTTGAAGAGGATATTTTCAGTGCACTTAAGGAATATGGAAGAGGATACAGTGGGGCTCTGAGAAGCTTGAAAAGAAACATCACAATCAAATCCAAAGGCTCTGGGCTGAGAATTCTGCCCCGTGTCAACTGGAGAGGGGGAAGGAAGTTCCATGGAATCAAACCAGAGTATCTCGAACCTATTGAAGAGTGGCTTTCATCATGCTATCAACGTCGGTGACTGTCTTGGGAGGTGATGAGTCATAGACAGGGGAAAAGCTTGCTTGCAGGACTTCACATGCAGGAAGAAATGTCCATGCAAGGAAATTGGGACATATGCTCCAGAGAATCTGAGGAAGCATCAGGAATGGGCAGGACGATATCTTCCGAAGCGCAAGTGTCGAACACTCCTGATAGCAGAGTCGCCGCCAGGAAGTGGCTCATACTTCTATCGGCTTCCTGAGGATGAGTACGATGACTGGGATGCACCCTATGAGGAAAACAGAAACGGTCTCTTCTGGAAGACGATGGCTGCTTTGGGAATCATTGACTCAATATACGAAACAGATGTTGAGAAAGAAGATTGTCTGCGCATTTTCGTTGGCAGACCATACAACTCGTTCCTCTTGGATGCAATAAAGTGTCCTATTGGAGGTTTGTCCGCCAAGCAAAGAGAGGAGATGTTGAGAAAGTGCTTCACTCATTTACTGGTTCAGATTCAAGCAATCGAGCCTGAACGGATTGCGATAATCACGTCCAGGAACTACCGACCTTTGAAAAAAGAACTAGTCAGCTCTGGATGGAATGATGAAATGATTCATGGACCCTTTCCATTTCCCAAATACCCTCGGCAAATGGAGAGATTCTGCAAGAGAATCAGGACTTTGTACTCTCTGGATTGAGGTTTTAATTGCACCTCAGACGTATCCCATATCCCGCAGAATGGCCCAGGCATATGCAGGGCGTTGGTCGTACACGAGTCGCTTGTAGTCAGCGGGCCCCTCGATTCTCGTTCCCTCTTCAATCAGACTGACAGCTGTCTCGAGGTTCTCCCTGCTAATATACTCCTCCCCGCTTGGTAGATCAATGTAGATTGCCGTATTTGTCACCCTTGAAACCGTGAATGGATGTCCTTGTTTCGTCTTGCTCTTTGGGTTCTCTCGATACCTTCTCACAACCTTGTTCCAGTCAAGAGGCATCACTACCACCTCAGTTTCATGACATTATACCTACGCGTAAAAGCCTTGTGAGAGTCCCTTCTTACAATTGATTGGTTACCTGGCATGGATGGCAACACGTCAAAATTCCTCAGATCTTGTTCTTGAAGAAGTCGAACACGGAATCGAGCTCGGATCTGGTCGCTCTCAGTTGATCATGGTAATCATCAGGCTCCAAGGCCGAAAGTGTATCCCATACCACTCTCGAAATCCAAAGGTGTGGCCCCCAGTATTTGTCTCGCATTCCCTTTGTGACCGATTTCCTCAATTCCTGGGCAACTGCAAGGGAGTTCTTGTGGGGTGCCATTGGCCCACATAGGTTCTTATCTTTGTTTGGTCTCTTCCTCTCCTGTCGTACTCTGGCTGAGTATTCCTTCGGTAGTTGTCTGAGAATCTTGGCGAAGCTTTCGTCGTCTGCGGAAGACCAGTTTCGCATTAGTCGTTCGAATGTTCTCTTATCTTCTAGGTTAAGCCCTGAAACAACCGTTCCATTGTCCCAGTCTATACAAATGTTATGCTGAAGTTTGCCCTTGACGGATTCTGCCGCCCAAGGAGTATCTTGGAATCCACCACAGAGGAAACCGGATTTCCCTGAGAAATCCCTAAAGGAGAGCAACACATGAAGAACAGGGCGAACCTGTGCAACATACCGATCCACGTCAAGAAGGCGCAGTTTCTCTGGCTCAGGATGCAAAACTGGAGACACCTTGCCGGGTGACACTTGAATGTACCCAATGCCAAGACGCTCCAGTTGTGTAAGTGAATTCACTGTTTCGCCTGGCAGAGTCGCCACCCAAGTCCGACCGAAATTGGTCGCAGAGTCTATCACTTGGGGAAGGGCGGTCGACACACCTTCCACTGGATTCATCAGTTTACATTCGATGGCTTCTTCGTGGACTCTCTTGTTCTTCCATTTGTACGCCAGAATATCTATTCTGCGAAGCTTTCCCTTAGCATGAGGTCGAATCCAGAACTTGTCCTTTAGCACCTCGTAGCCTTTTCCTTGGAAATGCTTCGCCAAAGCTTCATACATGTCTTTCTCTTCTTTGAATTCCTTGCTCATATGCTCGAATAATAGAAGACGCAGTACAATACCTTTTTCCAAATGGTCTGGCTCAAATTGAGATGGTATCGGGTTCATTTGAATGGAGCGTACCCCTTAAATGAGTGTAACACGTTTCAAGGCTGTATACCGGATGCAGCATGTGAGGGAATCCTGCTGATAGTCGGGAATTGGACGAAATGTGCTTAGGAGGCTCGTAAGTATGGGAAACTCAGAAAGGAAGTTGCCGAATTACCTTATCGGAATCGCTGGTGTTCACTTTGTGACATCGGAGCTGACTTTGCGAGGCCTGATCGCGTTGCCGACCATTCGTAACACAGCGGGAATTGATATTCTCGTTGGTGAGCCTGATGGCAGTGGTCAAGCAAGCCTCCAAGTCAAAACGTCTTCGAAGAAGGTCAATTTCTGGCCAACCTCTCGTCCTGAGAAATGTCTAAAAGGACCACACAGCTTCTATGTCTTTCTGAGGTTTCTTCAAGAAGAGAGTAGATTTGAAGTGTTTTTGGAGAGTGGCGACAATGTGTTCAAGCAAGTCGAAGAGAACTGGGAAGAGTATAAGAAGCTTGGACGAAGGGAATTCCCATACTGGGCACTTCCATCTAGTGATAACGAGATACAGTTGCTTCGAGAAAAGTGGAACACATGGCGACCGCCATCGGTCTAGGAGACTGGATGGGAAGAAGTTTCAGATGTTTTGATACTGTTTGATAGATTCTTTATCTATGCCTCAATACATTCTATATTGATTATATGCCCTCCAAAAAGCAGCATTCTGAGGTTGGAGCCAGTTTGGGTCTCAAGGAATATGAGAAATGGACGAAGACCCAGGGCAGACCAGGAAATCTAGCAGAAGCCATAATCTGTTTGGCGATAGGAGGCTGGGCCGCAGAGCTTCCCGATAGGATCGAACCTGGTACAAGTCCAGACCATCGCGGTCTTGCACACAGCTATGAACTTCAATTCATTCTCGGAAGATTCCTAGATGACCTGTCGAACAAGGACGATCAAGATTTCTCCGATCTACTTCGGCAGATTGGCCTGAAGGGTTATGGAAGTCACCTGTCTATGGACCAACGGACGCCCAAAGGATTGTTCTCGGCAATCGGAAATTTCTTGGAACGCCTCCTTGACAGGATTGCTAAATGACCGATTGCTTGGCAGAAGATTCTAAATCTAACTCTCTGTGAGAATAATATAAGAATGACATTCCTGTTTACAAGGGTTGGAGGATGATGTGATGACAAAGGTCACTCTCTATGGAGGAGTCAACGAGATAGGAGGAAACAAGATTCTGTTGGAAGACGAGAACCACAAGATTCTCTTGGACTTCGGAATGAGCTTTGGACAGAAGGGGCTGTATTTCGAAGAATATCTCAAGCCCAGGGTCGCCAACGGGTTCGTGGATCTCATTGAAATGGGTCTGTTGCCAAGCCCAGAACTGGAAGACTTCCAGGGAGTCTATAGGTCCGACTACTTGGAAATGGCTGGATTTGATGGCGATC
>JAUVGH010000064.1 GCA_030593885.1 Methanomassiliicoccales archaeon | reverse complement strand
CTTCCTTGCCAGTATCCCTCAGGGACTGCAAGTCTTCAAAAAGCGGTGGTGCTACCTCATTGACCAGATCGAACATCTCCTGTGCCAGTTGACGGATCTCCCATTGTGCGTGCTTCTCCAGCCTGACCTTGAAGAAGTTCCTCAGGGACCGAGCGTTTATGGTCATGACTATCGTCGTCGTGCAAGCATTGGGAAGCACGAACCTGGCATCCTCCTTCGTTACGCCCATCCCCTTCAATTGCTCATATTTCCCAATCAGGAAGTCCATGGTTTCTTTGAACTCCTTCCTGGCCTCTTCCGATTCCTGGATACTTGGAGGAACGACATAGTCAAACTCCCCCTCATCGACATACCTCTGGCTTCTTTGAGAATATGACGCTATTCTGTGTCTCACCAATTGATGGGTGCACGCCCTGCTGACGCCTTCTATCCTGAACGTGAATACAACGTGCTCGATGACACTCTCATGCCCACTCCTGACGATTCCCATGATGAATCTGCCGTAGTCCTCCTTCTCCTCCTTATCGTAGCATACGCCACCTGCCTTGCCTGCCGTCACAACCGGGTCCTCAGTGTATCTAACAAGTTCGACGTTCAAACTCGCACCCGCCACCCTAATCGCAGATTACTGCTAAATAGTTTGTATTTACCCCCTCGGGTGACGCTGATCAGGAGCGGGGTCTAGGAGGTGTTTGAGGAGGGACTGTCGTTTGCTTGATTAGATAAAGGTGGGTCCCAACCAAGGCGGCATTGGTTGATCTTGAGAGCTTCCTTGAGAACCTCTCCAGCTTGGAAAGGTTATATAAGACGCTAATGGTTAAGTGCATTTCGACTCCGCGGGGAAATGTGTGAATAGAAATGAACGTTGAGCAAACCATTGAGAAGCTTTACGTGGTTTTTATCAGAAGACCTTTAACTGTCTTGAGAATAGAAGTCAACAAGCTGGGGAAGAAGCACAAATGCTATGTCTGTGGTCAGACGTTCCGCGCTTTCTATCCCTACAGAACAGATTCAGCCTCAGCTTCCTCTTTTTTGAAAGAGCTTAATATGATTGGGAGGGGCGTTGATGATTTTGGCTGCTTCTACTGCAATTCATCTGACAGGGAAAGACATTTATTCATGTTCTTCGATAAATTAAATTTGTGGCAGGAATTCACTCAAGCCCATGTTCTACACTTTGCTCCCGAGAGTAACTTGTCTCAGAGTATTAGACGGATGAAACCCGCTCAATACGTCATGGGAGATCTCTATCCAAGTAACGATGAGATTACCAGAATTGATCTTACAGATATTCAATTTCCTGATAACTCCTTTGATTTTGTGATCTGCAATCATGTCTTGGAGCACGTTCCAAATGACAGAAAAGCCATGCGGGAGATATTCCGAGTTCTGAGAGAAGGTGGTAGGGGCATTCTACAAACACCATACTCGAGCATTCTGGGAAAGACCTTTGAGGATACCAACATCAACTCTGATGAAATGAGAATCCGATTCTATGGTGAGGCAACTCACGTTCGCGTCTACGGATGTGATTTGTTTGAGAGATTGGAGGAGTCTGGTTTCCGATTGGAAGTTGTCAAGAATGACGAGTTGTACTCTAGGAATGAATGTAGTTACTACGGTGTAGATCATGAAGAGGGTTTGATTTTGGTCTCCAAGTAAGGGGAGGGGTATCGCGGATCTTAGTCTGGAGGTCCAGTACTTCCTCCAGGTCGCACTTGAGGATAGGTTTCGGGAAAAGTCCGATACGGCTGTTATCAGGAACGGATGCGTAGTATGGTCTTTGTCGCCTTACCGTGCGCCCACTTCCTCTCGATTCCCCTGGATGAACTTGCCGTAGTCCTCTTTCTCTTCCTTATCGTAGCATACACCGCCGGCCTTCCCCGCGGTGACAACAGGATCCTGAGTATACCTGACAAGCTCAACTTTCAACTCCCCACCTACCCACCTATGGCGGATGAATGACAAAAAGTTTGTTTGGTTAATATCGACTCCTTTCAACTTGAAGTGCCATAAGGGCTTAAACAACATCCATCTCCAAAGAGCCGCAATGGAACTTGTCACCTGATTTCGAAGCATGTAGGTAAGAACAGCGAGGAAGTTTTTATACCTAGATATGATGGTGTCGTTTCTGGAGACCCCAATGTAAGACAGGCACTTTCAGAAGTTGAAGAAGACTTGGGATGAATGGGGGAAGAGAGACCCGTTTGCCGCAATTCTTACTCCAGTGTGGGATGAGGGAAAGGCGAATGAGTTCTTCGAAACCGGGGTGCGAGAAATCGAAGAAGTCATGAAACATGTCGAGACGATCGAAACGAAGTTCTCTGACACATGCATCCCACGAAAGAAAGCTCTCGACTTTGGCTGCGGGATTGGAAGGTTGGCACAAGCGCTTGCAGGTTACTTCGATGAGGTTCATGGAGTCGACATTACCCCATCCATGATAGATCAGGCAAACAGGTACAACTCCCAAGGAGATAGATGCAAATACCATCTGAACGTGAGCGATAGCCTTGACCCCTTTCCAGATGACATGTTTGACTTCATCTACTCAAGCGTAGTTCTGATGCATATGGAAACGAAATACGCGAGAGTCTACGTGCAGGAGCTTCTCAGAGTGCTTTCACCTGGAGGATTGCTTATGTTCCAGTATTTGAGTCGACCGAAGCTAAATCCAAGTGAGGGGGGAAGTCCGAGCAAAGTCATTAAGCACCTTGTCAAAACCACCATTCCAGAAGTTCTGGTGCACTCCGTTCGCAAAATGAGATACGAGCGCCTCAGGCAGAAGACTAACGAACCAGTCATTGAAATGTATTGGATGAAGCGGAAAAAGGTTGAAAGATTTCTCGAAAAGATCGGAGCTAGAACTCTAAGTGTGATAGAAGAACGAGTCGAATGGCCGAGTTGGATCAGCTGTTTGTATTGTGTAACAAAGTAAGCTCGGATCTTTCATGTTCCCATGCCCATTGTACCACACTTGTCGAAGAATCTGCATCTGGTCACTAATCGGATCGCCACCAACATAACAACCTCAAAACCATTCTCATGCTTGGGAAAAGGTGCGAGGAAAATCCATTCCAAAGGTCATTCGCCATCGATGTTGTAGCTGAAAGAAACAGATGACCCATCGACATCCATTGCTCGCAAATCCTTCAATCTGATGACCTCCAGCGATATGTCTTCTAGCAATCTGGTGAGGCCTTCGATGTGTCCGTCCCCCACAACTGCGACTATGTTCTCATACTCTTCGTTCAGCTTCCTGATCGCGGTGGCCATGTGGACGTTCCTGTCGTCAATGAGTATCTTCTTTGCTGAAGGGAACTCGGAGGCGAATGTCTCCATGTACTCGGTCTCATGCTCCTCGAACTTCTGGATCTCCTTGTCCACCGTCTTCTTGGGAATGAAGACGCTGGTGACGAGAGCAAACACGAGCTTCACGCGCTCCTTGAATGTCATCATCTGCCAGAACTTCTGAAAGACCTGCAACGAGTCAAGGTCGATGAACGCCAACTTCGCCCCGACCTGCCTGGCGGATTGCACGGCGGCGACCATCTCCTGTCCCACATCCTGCCCGTACTTCTTAGCGATCCTCTTCTGGAAGAACGCCAATGCTCGATAAGGCAATGGGGCGCTCCCCCTGACCTCCTTAGTCATGAGAGCCTCAAACCTGGCAGCATCCAGTTCCACGCAGACGACCGAGGGACTTCTCTGAACGATCACATCACTGACCTGATCGCCAATGTCGAAAACGTGGCCAACTCCAACTATTGTTATCATCCTGCCAAAAAGACCTTCCTCTTCGTATTTATGTCTTGCTTCAGGAGAATCCGTACTCGCCAATAAGGGGGACGAACATGCACCCCCCGTGGTACTTCTTCTTGATCTTGTTCCCCCTTTTCTCGGCTAATATCAGCGTCTGCAGATGCAGGCTTCCCAACGGGATCAGCAACTTTCCCCCGTCCTTCAACTGCTCCAGAAGCGGAGGAGGAATCTGCGGAGAGGCGCAGGTGATGAATATCCGGTCGTATGGTGCCTTCTTCTCCCACCCGAGGGAGCCGTCACCCACGACCATCACCACCCGCTGTTCCAGCCCGCTTTCTTTGAGAATCTCCCTTGCCCTCTCCGCGAGGGCCCTGATCCTCTCAATCGAGACGACTAGGCCCTCTTCTCCTATCATATATGCCGCCAGTGTGGCGTGGTAGCCCGAGCCTCCTCCAATCTCTAAGACCTTCTGGCCTTCCATCAGGTCCAGCTTCTCGAGCATCATCGCGACCATGTGAGGTGCTGAGATGGTTTGACCTTCGCCTATGGGCAGGGGCCTGTCGGCGTAAGCATTTCCACGAGCCCGGCGGGGTACGAAAACATGCCTGGGAACGGCCATCATCGCCTCGGCGACCTCCTTGCTCTTCACGTAGCCGCTGCGCTGCAGGTTCTTGACCATTCTCGCCCTCTCTTCCTCGTGGCTCACCTGCCCACCTCCAGCCATACGTCTGCGAAACTGTCCACAACCCCGTCAACGAAGGATGATTTGTAGCTGATCAGTATCCTGGCGGCCTCATCCGGGTCGGCGACTCTGTAGAACTTCTTCCTGCCTTTCTTGGTTGATTTCAGTATCTCAGCCCTCTCCAGCTTCTTTAGGTGAAATGACAACGTGGACTTGGATATCCGGAACTCGCTCAACAGGTCCTGAAAGGAGCAGTTGGGATTCAGCAGGGCGTGGACGGTGATCCTCCGGGGCGTCTTCTGGCGCATGAGACCCAACGTCCTCTTGTCCGTGTGAGGTATCTCCTGAGAGACGAAATACCGGACCTTCTTACCGTCCTTCTCGGTGGAGAGCAGCTTCCTCTTGACCAGGTATGCCAGGTGGTACTCCACGACACCCGTCGCCAGCTCCAGATTGCTCTGAATCTCTCTGAAGTACGCTCCTGGATTCTCGGAGACGAACCTGAATATCTTTCGCCTGTTGTCTAGCTCTAGGGCCTCCTCCATTCATCCGCCCCTATTTCCTCGCAATTGACAGATATAGCATCACGATGACTATCACATCGAGCAGCAGAAGCTCCCACCTCATCCCGAAATCATCCCAGGTGTTGGATATGACGCTGACCAGCAGCACGAGAGCTTTTATGAAGAAGAGAAGGAACGCGAGGGAAACGAACAGGATCTTGACGCTCTTGACCCTCTTGTAGGAGAGGATCGATACCACGAACAGCAGGAACGACAGCCCAGCAAGCAGAATGGTCAGAAATGCTTCTATAGTCATAGCAATCGCTGGAAAATCATATGTTGGGTAAAAAAGGTTTCTACGCATCGCGATCCATCAGGTTTGTTCGACGTTTGTACCAAATCCAATATAACCCCAGCGGAGCTTCTCTATGTTCGAGGCTTTTCTATTATTCTGCCCACATAATAGAACCTCCCTCGATGGGGGAGGGAGCCTCCTCCATTCTTTTTAGAAGAGGGAGAAGATGAAGAAAACACTGGTAGCGGCACTGGCCATATCGGCGACCCTGGTGGTCCTCAGCATAGGCAACTCTAGCGCTGATACCGGTGGAGGTGTAGAACCCCAAGATGATGGTAGCTACGAGTTATGTGGAAGGCATATCTGCTACACCTTCTTCGAGGAGGTCTTCTATGGCTACGCGGTCAACACGACCCAAGATGGCCAGGTGACCACACATCCTGTTTTTGAGAGGGTCCAGCTGGACAACTTCCAGGCCATGGGCGCACCCACGTTCGGCGACGGCATCTTCACCATCGAAGGATCTTCTGGAACGTCACGAGCTCACGACATCCCCATGGGAGTTATGAGCTTCGAAGCCAATGTCGCGGACACTGCCAACTTCGAGCTATCTCCCGACATGGGAGCCATATTCTCGGACAAGTCCGCTGTCATAGGTGCGGACGACTTCCGCGGGGATCTGATACTGCTGGGCTCTGGAACCCTGGCGAAGAACAACCAGGACATATCCATTCCCTTGGAACCGGGTGACAGATACTACTTCCGTGCTTCCTACCTGTATGAAGAGAGCCTTGGGTCGGACATCGCGGATGGCAGGATAGCCGGTGAGATGTACCTGGAGCTGGACGGTCAGAACCTGATAAGCTCGTTGATAGACTACCAGGCAATCGACATGGAGGTCCAGTTCTCCGACGAAGACAAGGTTGAGATCTCTGCTGACGCCTCTTTTGTGGACGGGAGGACGGTCATACTGACCATAGACGACTCCGCTTTCGACGTCCCATTGAACAAGATGAAAGTGGAGCTGGACGGCAAGACACTGCAACTGGCAAGAAGTGTCAAGGATGTCATATCATCCGATGAAGGGACATATTACGCCCTACAGAACGAGGATTCCACACAAGTGTTCATCAACATCCCCCACTTCTCCCACAGGACGATAACCCTTTCAAAGATCGGACCCGAAGAGATAGGGATGGATTTCTATCTCGGTGCGACCGCTTCACTTCTACTGGTCGTAGCCGCGACCGTTTTCCTCTTCAAGAGAAAGGACTAGGCCCAGGTCTCCTTGATTCCTTTTGCATATATCCTGACGATGCTGGATGCCGTTGCGCTGCCATCCCTGATCGTTCTGTTGTCCCTGCATCTGATCCTGTGAATGACCACCTTCATCCTTCCTAGCTCCACCATGTCCCCCACGCAGAACTCCTCGTCGGGCTGTGCGAAGATCTCCTTGGACAGTGTCCTGCGGCCCTTGCTTATCGAGAACTTAACCTTGACCCTATCTGCTCTTATGGTCCACAGAGTGTCAATCTCCTTTGCTAGTGCCACTTCGACCCTTCTGCCGTCGGACTCGATAGAAGAAACCTCGATCTCCTGACCGCCCAGAATCATCTTGTCCCCGACAATGATCTCCTCACTTGGCAGGAGCTCCAGCTCGGTTCTCTTAGACATATCATCGTCGCTCACAATGACCTTCACTGTAACTGGCTTCTCCCGCTTGATGGTTGCTTTCCGCACCTCCCCGCATTCCGAGCACTTGACCACGCACTCGAGGGTCTCACCCTTCCTGCCGCTGACTCTGCCTTTCAAGATCCGATGCATGGTCTCCCCGCACTTGGGGCAGTCCAGGTTAGCTCCGCTTGGGACATCCGAAATCTTTGGACCATCTTCGCTCAAAGCCTCGTCCTCCATCCACAATCCGAATACAGCGTACCCCCTCTTATACCCAGGGGTCCGCCACACTTGGGACATCTAGCCTTCTTCAAGAAATGGGTGAACCAGACCTGCTGGACATCGGGTTCGGTCTCCTTCTCGATGTTTGCCAATATCTCCTGGAGCTCCCTCGTGGTTGCCAGCTGGCTCAGGATCGAATAATGGACCCGGACCTGCTTTGGCCTACCGACCTTGGAGGGCAGTCTCATGACGTAGGGTGCAATGAGAAAACCGGCAATGGCTCCCCCAATGTGGGCCTCGGCTGCGATAGGCAGGACGCTGGTGAGGGCGATGATGAGGTCTATCAACAACAGAAGGACGAAAATCATGTATGCTGGCATCGGGGGCAAGGGGAAGAACAGCAGCAACATCCGGATCCTCTCCCGTCCGTACAGTCTGGCAAACGCTCCCAAGGTGCCCATTATCGCACCAGATGCTCCCACTGCACCTATGAACTCTCCCCAGTGTATGACGGCCCAGGTCAGTCCTCCTATGAGCCCCGCGATTAAGTAGATGACAAAGAATCTGGTCACACCTATCCTTCTCTCGAGCATTATCCCAATGAAGAAAAGCGCGAAGAGGTTGAAAATCAGATGGATGGTGCTGGCATGGAGGAACATTGAAGTGAAGAGCGTGTGGAAATGAGTCGGACTCACCAATCGAGCTGGAGAAAAGACCAGATCAGAAAAGACCAGAGACCCTGCCAAGGGATGGAAGATCGAACTTGACGCGATCTGCAGGATGTAGACGAAGATTATGACGACCATCAGCCCATAGACTATCGGGATCTTCCGCCAGAAGATAATCGCTGGCCCGACAACCATTGCCAGCACCGCCAAAAGCGAAACGAGTTCCGTGATATCGACCAAGTGAAGAATGTGGCATCAGATAAAAACGTGTTTGCTTTTGAGAGAAAAAAGTATATAAGAGCAGCGTTGTTGAGACGCCGGTGATGGGACGGTTTCATTGATATTCATTGTTGCGGCCGTAGCCTCTTTTATCACAACCTTCCTAGTCGTTCCATGGCTGATCAAGAACCTGAAGAACACCAGCGCGGTCGGGAGGGACCACAACAAGATCGGAGCCCCCAAGATACCTGAGATGGGTGGCCTCGCCGTTGTGATCGGGTTCTACGTGGGCGTGAACGTCCTGACCGTGTGGGGGGAGAACGGCCTTTCATCATCCATATTCTATCTTTCTTTGCTGGCCGTACTGGGTGCGGCTGTGACCGGCATAATGGACGACCTCTTCAGCCTAAGACAGAGGGTCAAAGCCATTCTTCCGTTCATATTCGCAATCCCTCTGGGAAGCCTGATGGTCGACACCAGCAACACCGTTCTGATGGGTGTGAATTTCGGTATCCTGATGCTGTTCATAGCTCCATTTGGGATCACTGCCGCCGCGAACGCAGCCAACATGCTGGAAGGGTTCAACGGGCTGGGTGTGGGCCTCGGGATAATCATAACATCCTCCATGATAGCGATCTCGTTCATAACCGGCCAGACCGAGGGTCTGTTCCTCCTGTTCCCGCTCCTGGGTGCTTTGCTCGCCTTCCTGTGGTTCAACAAATATCCAGCCAAGATATTCCCGGGGGACTCCATGACATTGTTCGTGGGGGCAACCATAGCCTGCGCTGCCATCATATCCAACCTGAAAGGCTATGGCGCGATCCTGTTCATCCCCTTGATAGTCGAGTTCTTCCTTAAGGCCAAGGGCCATTTCAGGGCCGAGAACTACGGGACCATAAACGGTGACGGCAATTTGACCTACGAGGGTAGGATCCAGTCAATGTCCCATCTGGTGATGAAGTGGAAGAGACTCAAGGAATGGCAGATAGTGGCCGTCCTGTGGCT
>JAUVGH010000048.1 GCA_030593885.1 Methanomassiliicoccales archaeon | reverse complement strand
CGCGTCTTGGAAGAAGCGGAGCGACAATTCTATACCTTGACAATCCCAATCTGTTATTAGCGGGAGAGAGTGCTATCACGTATTTAGCCTTATTCTACGGTCTGAATCCCTCCATCGGCTTCTTGGCAACATCGAAGAGATGTCGTACTTCTTTTCGAACAACGACATTTCCTTTCCTCGGCAAAAGCCAAAACAAGGAGGGAAGACGTCGCCACCCATTTGCAAGATTTTAAATATTCAGATATGCTTATACTCTGATATAATTGGGAAGCGGGACATATGAAAACCCTCACACTGCCACTTTCAATCGGAGTGGTCATTGTCGCCCTTGTGATCGTGGGAGCTTTTGCGGTGTCGCAAGGTCTGCAAGGCGACGAGATGACGGAGAACGACCATTCTGTGATGATGGGTGAACACGCAGAGATGTCCGAGATATGCGAGAAGCACGCAGAGGAAATGGGTGAGGAATGCGAAGAACATATGCTCGAGCACGAAGAGGAATGCCAAGAGATGATGGAAGAGTGCGAGGAACATATGCATGAGCACGAGGAAGAGCACATGGAGGAAGTGGAACACGAGGAGGACAACCACGACTCGTCGTGCCCAATGATGGAGGGCATGGGCCGCTAGTTCCTGCATCTACGCGGAAACATTAAGGACTTCCAGGAAAAAGGATCAAAATCCGAAGGAGAATATCCATGCCAACCATATACGAACTTCACGCCGAGATCTGTAAGATGTTTTCAAATCCGAAGAGGTTGGAGATCATTGACCATCTAAGGGAAGGCGAGAAGACGGTCAGCGAGATGGTGGAGCTCACCGGTCTGACCCAACCCGCCTTGTCTCAGCACCTGAGCGTGATGTGGAAGAACGGTGTCCTTTCCAGAAGGAAGGAAGGCGTGAACGTCTACTACGATCTCACGAACCCCCAGATAAGTGAGGCCTTTGACATTCTCAGGAAGATACTCTTGGAGCGGCTCTCCACGAGCGAGAAACTTGCCAAGGAAATGACGGAGGCCGCTTCCCCATGAAGAACGAAGACACAAACTATCTCCCCATCGCTCTTGTGATAATGGTATTGGTCATCATTGTCCTAGGAGTCACTGCTACTTTCTCCTGGGGTGGCGGGATGATGGGGATGATGGGTGGTGGGTTTTTCATGTTCATTCCTTTTCTATTCATTCTACTGCTGGTTCTGTTTGTGATCTGGGCCTTGGACCGAAGACCGACGCAGTACCATGCTTCTTATCCGGCCTATCAGCCGAGTGAGGATCCACTTCTTGTGTTGAACCAGAGATTTGCTAGAGGCGAGATAACAAGGGACCTGTACCTACAGATGAAGGGTGACATAGTGGGGAAGGGAGAATAGCATACGGGAATAGAGGGAATCAGAATGAAGCTGGAATTCGACTATACGGTGGAGACGGAGAGGAGTTTTGAAGACGCGATTGTTTCTGTCAGAAAGGCGACAGAGGGTAAAGGATGGAGCGTCCTCCATGTGCATGACATGAAGGAGATCCTGGCGGTGAAGGGTTTCGACCAGGAGCCGCTGAAGATGGTCGAGATCTGCAGCGGCAAATATGCCAATGAGTTCCTCAATTCCGACAGACTCATCAGCTTGTGCATGCCCTGCAAGATAAATGTTTACATGAAGAGCGGAAAGGTCCTCATCAGCGGAATGCTGCCTGGGATCCTGCCACAGTTCTTTCCTGATGCCGGATTGGAGGATTTGGCCGCTACAGTAGAGAAGGATGTGAAAGATATCGTTGACAGCGCAAAGTAGTGGGGACCCCTAGCATGGTCATGTTCCGTGAACTTGGCTCTCATATTGAAGCCAGATGTTTGCCGGTCAAGTCATTGAGGTGAGGTCGAGATGAATTCCGAACTCGAAACAATCAAGAAGGACGAACTGGTAGAGAGGCTCTCAGGCGGATCCATACCCGTCAAGTACGATCGTCCAGCGTTCAAGAATCTTGTTGCAGAAACCCTTCGAGAAGTTGGTCCAACCATAGCTAAAGCAATGGTCGGTGCTTTGAAAGATGATGGCGATGTATCCTTGGAAGAGCTCTGGAACACGGTCAGCGAGCTGAGAGAAGTTCAAGAACGCTTCGTGGAAGCCTCTCGACAAATAGATTCTATGGCAGTGCTTTTCGTCAGAAGCAAGTTCGAGAACAATACTTACATCGGAACCGAGATTCTCAGAGTTTCCCTCGAAGCGGAACTGAAAAAGATGGATCCCTATAAGCTCCTTCAGCACATGAAGGGGGAATCCGATGAGTGATAGAATCTATTCTGACCGTTGCGAATGGTGATTGATATGGCCGACTTGTGGGAAGAAGTTGATGATGGATTCAGAACAGCATCGAAAGAGAACAAGCTAGTCTTGATGCACTTCACAGCCGAGTGGTGTGGCGCATGCATAATTCAAGAAGAGATCCTGAAGCAGGATGTGATTCCTCAATTGAAAGACGAATTGGTCTTCATAAAGGTCAACCTGGACAGTCGTGAGGACATGATCGCGCAGTACAACGTGCAATCAGTTCCTTTGCTCATTCTTCTGTCTGCGGACAATAGGGAGAAATGGAGAAAGGCAGGCATTTCTGAGAGGGAAGAGATAGAGAAGGCAATTGCCGGATGATCGAAAGAACTCGTTAGGGGACCTGCTTTGCTGTTATGTGGAAAGGAAACGTAGATGATATGTTTCGAAACCGGGAAAGGCGAATGGACCTCGCACCCCTTGAGGGGAGGTGCCCCCACTACAACAGAACGGATTTCGGATGTCATCATCCAAAGAGAAGCAATGACCACTGCCTGTTAAGAGGTCATGGAGATTGCCCATTGAAGGACACAATCTCCTCCAAAAAGAAAAACGTCCTTATCGTACGATATGTGACCAGCAGTATCGCTATGACTTGAGGTGAATTCAGGTTCTGGGCACAAACATAAGGTCGTCGCCACTCCCTCTCTAAAAGGTCGAAAACGTTCAGTTGCCGGCAAATGGGCTCGCGAATACAGGCCCACGCGTGTCTTTAATAATACACCTGCACCACCCCGGCGATAGGGTTTTCGGCAGCTACTTGTAACGCAAGAACGCCCCAATCCCCCCCAAGGCCTCGAGGTCCGGATCCCGCGCCACGAACTCGAGTTGCGCTCCCCGTTGAGCGGCCTCCTTCACCGTCCTTTCCATCGCATCCATCTCGGAAACGGGCCTCTCACAGCTAGAGCAGGTCGACCGATCACCCAATCCAAAGACCTTGCAACGTTCGCATTTCCAGCCCCTGAGTTTCAAACCGCTTTTCACCAGTAGGACTTCGACCTTACCCGCCCGAACGGCCTTTGTCACTTCCTCCCAACCATGGGCCACGAGACCGTCCTTCAGGATTTCCGCGAGGAGGGCTTCAACATGGGCTCGGTCCTGGCGCCGTTCCTCTATAGCTGCCAGGCTCACGAAGCGCCGACGTATCTCTCCTTCAGGCACGTTCAGGTCTAGATCCACAACCTCCGTGACCCTTTTTCGGATGTTTGCGGGCAAGGAGTCTAGGAACTGTACCTTCGCAATGCCTGGGCCCCCTAAGAATATCTGATCTGCTGGCTCGATCCGGAGGAGTTTCTGCAGGTCCCCCAAGACATCCTTGTGAAAGGCTCGAATCGCCTGCCTTCGGAGACGCTGGAACCGCATTTGAGACATGCCACCCTTCTTGTGCTTTCCCAGGAGGTACACCCCACTCTTCTTTCGGGCCGTCACGCGGTCCGACGAGACCGTGAAGAGTCGCGCATTTTCGCTATCCAGGATGACCACCGCGATGGACTCCCAATCATCGCGAAGGCGTGCCAGGGGGCGAATGTAGGGAGACGTGTCCACCACCATTAGGTTTTTCAGGGGAATCGAGAGTCTGAAGGCCTCGAAGTATTCCTCCTTGGCGCACGAAAAGAGGACCAGTCCCTTCTGTTTTGGCTCAATCGGGTTATCGGCCAAGTAGGCCCGCACCGAAGCCAGACTTAAGTCGAAGTTCTCCAGAAGGGTCGGCTTCCCGGCCAGGGCCTTTCGGCAGGCTGTCTCCCGCATCAGCAGAAAGCGATTCACTCGTTTTTTCAAAAGGCGAGAACGGGACTTGGCAGACCGCGCTGTACGTTTCCCGCCGGTTCTGCGTGTAAGATCGATGTAGACGCTAAGGTACGTATCCTGTGATTCACGGTCGTAATGGGCGGAGAGAGCAACCAGGTCAATCTTCTTTAGTCGATGTAGCAAGGCGGATCATCACACTGGGCTTCTGAACACCCCCACCCGTATATGAATCTTCTTGGCCCCTAAACACCCGCCCCCTTACCGGACCTTTCGCAGAAGGTTTCTCGCGGTGGGTCGAGTCGCCTAGGGGTCCAAGCCTGACCAAGAACGCCTCCTCAGAACGCAGCATCCGCACAGCGAGCGCTGTCTGTAGATCCATCTTGACCCTGGCAGTTGAGGCATCAACGACGGAACCGAACGGTGCTATAAGTCGGTTTTCGGCTAGAGGCCGTCGAAGGTCTTCGTCAGTAAAAGGCGGGCAATTTCATACGATATAACAGATACGCTTCAGCTACGCCTTGCCATTCGCAACATCGCTCTCCACGGTTGCAACTTTGGATAAGCCAGAAATACGTTAGACAAGATTTCAGCCAAAGGGGCGAAAATGGTCTTCACGTCTAGTTGTACTTGAAGAGCGGCCAAAAAATGACTTGGTTCATTATCAACAAGGACAAGCTTCTACACATGCTGCAACCCAGTTCAGCAAATCCCTCCGGGTGCCGAATACGCTCTCCAAGAACCGATCCCAGATGGTCTCCTTCCGGTTCAGTGCACCATACAGTAAGATATATTACACACTCCGCAAATATGGGGAGCTGGTCATCTGCAGATACGCAGGAAACTAGAACAATGCTGAGGAGGAATGCTGATGGATGAGGAAACTCCAGAAAAACATGACAAGCCAGGCAGACCTTACATCTTGGTGGATGGAAGTAATGTGGCCTACGGCAGCGGCTCGTTCAAACGGCCCAAGATCGAGGTGATCAATGCCGTTCTTGGCGAGCTCCATAGACACCAGTTTCGAGTTGTTACGTTTGTGGATGCCAAGTTGAGACACGTGATCAACGAACCGCAGGAGATGGAGAAGCTTGTTGATGATGGGGTAATAATCCAGGCCCCCGCTGGTAGGGACGCTGATGATATCCTGTTGCAGCTGGCGTTGAATAGGCAGAGTCATGGCGAGACCGTCTACATTCTCACCAACGATATGTTCCCTGTAAAGAGGGCCAAAGGTGTTGTGCCAAGGATCGCCTTCGTGGTTGTTCCATTGGGAGATACAGAAGAGGTCATATTCAGTCCACCCCTAGAATCGTTGATTGAACACGCTGAGGAGAAGATCCCCACTCCTTCCCAGTCATTGCCCACTCCTTCCGATGATGGTCCCGTCCAAGAAGAACCAGTTGTCAGAATCGATTCTGACCTCTTGGATGCGTTCATGAGCTTCGTCATCACCATCGAGCCGCCGGTCGGCATAGGAAGCAGAATCCCCTTCGCGCATGTGGCTGGCCATCTTCACAATCAATTCGACGGAGGTTTCTGCAATCGATTCGGGTATGGGAAACCCAAGGCGTTCGCCTCTGCTCTCGAGGAAAACGGCTACGTCCGGTTGAGGAGGGAAGGTGCCCCCCTCTATCTTGAGGTCAAAAAGAAGTTGATGGATAGATGCGCCGAAGGAAGTCTGGAGATGGACAAGTCGATATCCAGGGTGCCAACAACTCTATCTTCCAAGGAATCCAAGGAGAGTCTGCTTGAACATGCCCTGGAATTGCTGCGTGAGGATCATCATTTCCCGACAGAAGAAAGGATTTATGCGAAGCTGAGAAGCTTAGCACCTAAGAAGCGAATGTCCACGAAGAAACTCCTGGCAGGGGCTGTGAAGAAGAAGCTTCTAAGCAAACAGAGTCAAAGGGGTGCGGTCTATTTCTGGCCCGAGGGTAAACGATGGGAAGCGACCGATCCGGGTGACCGAGAGGACCCCTACTCTCCAGGATTGTGGCAAGCGTTCAAAGAATCATTACACCAACTTCCGAGCCATCAGCGGATTGCTCAGACGAGATATTATCTGGCAAAGAGCCTAAGAGCTGTCGGAGCTCCTGAAATCGAATCACTGCCCCAGGCAAAATGTGAACATATGGTTCAGCTCGCGGTGAACAAGTCCTTGCTCCGTGTGATCCCAACACCCATGGGTCCTCGAATCAACGTTCCTGCTCATGACTAGCACTGTAACTCGTTCAAGGTCACCTCGTTCCCACGGTCGATGGAAGATGATGGGCGGGTCGCTATCCAATATGCACTATTAGGAAG
Source organism: Methanomassiliicoccales archaeon (assembly GCA_030593885.1). Taxonomy (GTDB): domain Archaea; phylum Thermoplasmatota; class Thermoplasmata; order RBG-16-68-12; family SOIM01; genus JAGLME01. The sequence continues at coordinate 7,724 of JAUVGH010000048.1, read as the reverse complement.
AACATTGTTTGTCTCCGTAAGGCTTTGGAAACGAAATCAGTATCCCTCCTCGGGTCAGTGGCAGGAAACGAGATATATGATGAACAAGTTCAGAATGATATTCAATTCAACCTTAATGGATGATGTGGGAATCTAGGGTGGATCACCAATGGACAAGTATGCAAAGTACGTCGCAAGGGCAAAGGAGCTGGGAGCAAAGGACGCGAGGATCATTCCAGCCGACAGCGTCATCACCGCCGAATGGGTCCGGGCGAAATGCAAGTTCGGATGCGGCGGGTACGGACAGTCCTTGACCTGCCCCCCATCCTCACCCACGCCGGAACAAACGGCGAGGATACTGAAATCCTACAGCCATGCACTTCTGATCCACGGGGACGACATGGATGGCATGAACAAGATGATCTCAAAACTTGAGAAGGAGATATTCTTCGATGGATACTACAAGGCGTTCGGCATGGGTTCGGGTCCCTGTGAGCTCTGCAAAGAGTGTCCGGAGTTCTGTGCGCATCCTCGGGAAGCAAGACCGTCGATGGAGGCAGGTGGGATCGATGTGTTCGGCACCGTCAGGGCCCATGGATTTCCGATTGAGACCCTGAAGACGAGGGACGATAAGGTCAATCTCTACGGCCTGGTTCTAATCGAATGAGGCTGACACAACCCCGTTCTATCTCAAGTAGTACAGATCAATGACCCCGAATATCCCCATTATGACGATCTGAACAGCGATCGCCGCGAGTATCAGACCCATTATCCTCGAGAAAGCCGCCGCTCCGGTCCGCCCCATCCTCCGGGTGATCCTGCCGCTGTACATGAGCAGAACGTAGGACACGGCCATGGTCGCCATGATCGCCAGCAGTATGACCCCTATCTTGACCAGATCCACATCGGGCGAGGAAGCCTCCGCCATGAACACCATCACCGTCGTAATGGACCCCGGACCCGCGAACATCGGGACCCCCAGCGGGACCGCGCCGACCATCTCCTTCTCGAGCGCCTCTGACTTGTCCTTCTCGGTGAGCTTGGTGCCGGGTCTCCCGCCCTGGACCATCACGAAGCCTATCGAGAACAGAAGCAGACCACCAGCGATCCTGAACGCCGGGATGGAGGTATGGAAAAACGTGAAGATGGTGTTCCCTGCGAGAGCGAAGACCAGGAGTGTTATGGACGCGACCATTATGACCTTCTTTATGACCTTGATCTTGTCCTCTTTGGAGTAGCCCTCGGTGAGCGCCACGAAGAAGGTGAGATTGCCAACTGGATTGACTATGGCGAATATTGCTGCGAAGGCTGAGAGGGCAAAGTCCATCATCGCTGTCGGCTGAAATCATATTGGGTATTTAAAGTTGATAGTGTGAGATTCTTCAGCTTAGAGCAGGATGAAGGGTTTCGACACCAACATGCAGAGGGAACGCATTGATAATCAAGAATAACGCTCGTAGTTCATGTTCTCCAGATGCGACGCCCAGAGGGGAGAAGTGTCTTTGGACGGGTGGTCTTCGTTCGCACTGCTAGGACTGGGATTCTCCCCGATAATCCAGCTCAAACCAGATCAGGACGGATAGAACACCGCAAACATGTTCGAGCTTCGGTGTTGGTCGCCAGCGCCTTCACCGTAGTACATTCGTGCATTAAGGTAGAAGGTATAGGTTCCAGCTCCATTGACGTCGAACACGTTGAACAGCATTGGTGTCATTCGATTCCAAGTGTCCGATGGATAGGATGAAGGAATGTCGTGTTGCCAATGATTAGGTCCGAACGTACAGGCCGTGGGGTCTGTGTCGACAACCATTCTGAGACCGTCCACCTGCCCAACCGTATGATCGACCTTCATGTATGCTGTCGCGTAAACAACCACTTTTCCAGCTTGGGGCACGGTGATTGTGACCTGATTGACGTTTGTGCAATCAACGAGATCAACTGTCGAAGTGATGTTGGCATAGCTCATGAGCGCTCCGGGTCCTACGGGACCTTGGGGTCCAACTGGTCCGTCCGCTCCTTGTGGTCCTTGGGGTCCTGTTGATCCGTCTGCTCCGTCTGCTCCGTCTGCTCCTTCATCTCCTTCTGGTCCCTCATCACCCTCCGCCCCCTCCACACCCTGTGCTCCTTCTGGTCCTTCGGGTCCGGGGAATGCGATAATCCCTATCAAGGCGATAGCCAACGCGATGACAGCCGCTACCAGAGCTGCATTTGCTCGGCCGTGGCTCTGCGCTGGTGGAGGCGCACTCGGTGAGGGGGCTGGTGCAGGCGCCATGGGCGGTGGTCCCTGCGGGGTCATACTACCTGGCTCACTACTCTGACTCTCTCCTTCGTACACGGTTTCTCCTCCTCTGCGTGGAGAGACAACGCGACGCCCTATTAAATCTCCTATTTGTCTGGCACAGATCTCGCCAACTGAAGGGACTCCCGCTTGTCCGTCACCAACCCAAATGACATACATTCATCTTCGGAAAGAATATTAACATGATTCGGCTTCAATACAACCGAACCCAAATGAGCTAGAAAGGTGAAGGAATGGACGACGCGCAACCGGAATCCTCCAAGGCCTCATTCAGAAAGAAGCCGAACCTGGCCGACCACACCGAGGCAGGGCAGACCTTCGACTGGAAGAACATCGAGGCCCTCTTCGACTGGTCCAAGACCGGCAAGGTCAACATGGCGCACGAGGCCATCGATCGACACTGCGAAACCTACAGGAAGAACAGCGTCGCGCTCTACTACATCGACGACATCAGGTTCGAGAAGTACACCTTCAGGGAGATGAAGAACCTCTCCAACAAGTTCGCCAACGTCCTCAAGAAATACGGCATCGGAAAGGGCGACAGGGTCTTCACGTTCCTGCCAAGGGCGCCGGAGGTCTACACCAGCTTCTTCGGCATACTGAAAGTGGGAGCGATTCCAAGCCCATTGTTCGAGGCGTTCATGGAGGACGCGATACGGGACAGGGTCCAGGACAGCGAGGCGGTTGCCATACTCACTGTTCCACAGATGAAGGACAGGATACCAAAGAAGGTCCTGCCGAGTCTCAAGCACACGTTCGTGGTCGACGCGGACAAGTCACAGCTGGAAGAAGGTGAGATCGACTGGAACGCAGAGATGAACGCAGCGTCACCAAAGCTGGATGACCTTGAATGGTTGGGCAGGGACGACCCTCTGATACTCCACTACACATCCGGATCCACGGGCAAGCCCAAGGGAGTTCTTCACGTTCAGAACGCAATGATGGGGCACATAATGACCGGTAAATGGGTTCTTGATCTCCATGATGATGACATCTACTGGTGCACCTCCGACCCCGGCTGGGTCACGGGCACTTCATACGGCATGTTCGCCCCCTGGTTGAACGGCGTAACCAATGTCATCCGAGGAGGAAGGTTCAATCCGGACTTCTGGTATCACACGATCCAGGATCTCGAAGTCACCGTCTGGTACAGCGCCCCAACCGCTTTCCGTCTGTTGATGTCCGCAGGGACAAAGAAGGCCAAGGAGTACGACCTTTCCAGCTTGAGATACATCTGCAGTGTCGGAGAACCTCTCAACCCAGAAGTCATAAGATGGGGTCACGAAGCATTCGACGGAATTACGATCCATGACAACTGGTGGATGACCGAGACCGGACATCAGATCATTGCGAATTACCCTTCGATGCCTGTTAGACCGGGTTCCATGGGCAGGCCTTTCCCCGGAGTCAGCGCCGGGATAGTGGACGACAACGGGACTGTTCTAGGACCCAACCAGATAGGAAACCTGGTCATCAAGAGAGGATGGCCGGGGATGATGCAACAGATATGGAACAACCCCGACAAGTTCGACTCGTACTTCGAGTGGGGAGATTGGTTCTTCAGCGGCGATTCGGCCTACATGGACGAGGACGGTTATTTCTGGTTCCAGGGCAGGATTGACGACGTCATCAAGACCGCCGGCGAGAGGGTTGGACCGTTCGAGGTCGAGAGCAAGCTGGTGGAGCATCCGGCGGTCGCTGCGGCTGGCGTGATCGGAAAACCGGACCTCATAAGAGGGAACATCATCAAGGCGTTTGTTCAGCTGAGAGAAGGATATACTCCTTCTGAAGAATTATCTAAGGAGATCGCAAAGTTCGTGAAGCTGGGTCTGGCTGCCCATGCACAACCTAGAGAAGTAGAATTCTGTGATAATCTACCGGTCACGAGAAGCGGAAAGATAATGAGAAGGGTGCTTAAGGCTCGGGAGTTGGGATTGCCGGAGGGAGATCTTTCGACGATGGAGGACTGAAGCTTCAATCTACAGATAGAACGTTTGGGCTCCGCACACAAACCATCCTCTCCACGTTCCTTGATTCAACTGTGGCTCACATTATTGCTCGCAGCAGCTGTAGGTTAGTAAGCGGGAATTCCAGTTTGTGTCGCGGAGTTCGAGGCCTCCCCCTTCCTCGAGCGGACCGCCATGACTCATCGACATTATCTTGAGGTGGTCCCCTATGGACACGTTGTTATCACCATCAGTGTCGAAGTAAGTCACGGTCCCCCAATAGAGAGGATTCGCACCGTTCTTTTTAGCCTTTCCGAGAGAAATCGAGTTCACCACCGTATCTTGGTCCATGAACTCAACTCTTAGGCCCCCACTTCTGATCTCAAGATAGACGTTCTGCAATGTCAATATTCCCGGACGATCTTCTTCCAGTATACATGTGTCAGCTATAGAGAAGTCGTACCATCCATCGCTCAATCCAATCAAATCCATTTTGACTTGGTCGCCCGACGGACATCTCTCTTCGGGAATCATGATCATAGAGAGGAGCAGGATGACAACCACAATTGACAGAACGACAGGGATCGCTAGGTATAGGCTTCGTAGATTAGGCCGCTCTGCAGAGTCCTCTGAATCCCTTTCAATCTTGCCCATATAACCACCTCTAGATCCACACCTCGTCTACAACGTCTTCCTGACCCGTATTGTTCCTCTGTCATTGGAATGGAGTTGGGCGACTTAAAGCCTACACCTGAATCGAGATCTCCACGGGACACTGCAATCAGTGTTGCAGAGCGAGGCTGTAGGTGAGCAATACCGAAACCCTTATTATGTTATAACGTTATAACATTGCTTGATGACAAAGGTCTTCGAAGCCAAACTGAGGCCGGTCGGGAACTCATTGGGTTTTATCATTCCAGCAGGGATTATCGAAGAACGGGGATTCCAAAAGGGTGATAAGGTGAAGATAGTGATACCCCTCTCATCTCTCGAAGAGAGAAACAAGAAACTGAGAGAAATGGCAGGAATCTACGAAGGCAAACCTCCATTCAAGAGGGATAAGGAAGATAGGTACTGATGTTCCTTGATACGAACATTCTCATCGATATGCTGCTGTCGCGTGAAGAGACCGCTAGATTCAGGAGAATAATCGAAGTCATAGGGAATGAACATCTCTATGTCTCCATCTTTCAAATAGGAGAATTGTCAGACTGGTGCTTGATGGCCGAACTTGATCCTTTGGAATCTGTAACGCGACTGAAGGAGGTGGCAAGCATAATCCCCTTGACCGAGAGCATCTGTCTCAACGCCTCTAGGATAAAGGACGACATGAGGAAGAAAGGAGCTTCCAAGTTTGGTCTGGGAGATGGCATTGTATTGGCCAGTGCAAGAAGCATAAATCAAGAACTTCTAACAACGGACATAGACTTCAACGAAGCGGAAGATGCCATCATACTGTGATCTTCTCAACTCTGGCAGAACAGACCTTCAACTCAGGTATCTTAGCTTTCGGATCCAACACCGGATTCGTAAGAACATTTGCAGCGCATTCTTCGAAGTGGAACGGTATGAAGATAAGACCGCGTTTGATCTTGTCGGTGACCAACGCTGGAACCTCAATCTCTCCCCTCCTGCTGCTGACCTTGACCGTTTCTCCGTCAACAATATCGAGCTTCTTGGCATCAGCTGGGTGTATCTCCATGTACCCCGTCGGGACCTCGGTGTTGAGAATAGGCGTCTCCCTGGTCATCGTGCCAGTATGATAATGGAACATCATTCTTCCAGTTGTCAGAACCATAGGATACTCCTCGTCCGGGAGCTCCTTGGCCTCGATGAACTCGATGGGTTCGAACTTGCCCTTCCCCCTGGAGAACTTGCCTGAATGCAGGAACTCGGTGCCTTGATGCTCCTTATCGGGACATGGCCAGAGCAGCCCGCCGTTGCTTCCGAGCTTCTCGAAGGACATCCCGCCGTATATCGGTGAAATGCTAGCATGCTCGTCCATTATCTCCGAGGTCGATGTGAAATCAAAGCCTTTCGCTCCCATCCGCTTCGCGATGTCGCAGATGATCTCCCAGTCTGTGCGGGATTCTCCTATGGGTTCAATCGCCTTAGTCAGTTTCTGGACCCTTCTGTCAGTAGCGGTGAATGTTCCATCCTTTTCGGCATAAGATGCGGCTGGGAGGACAACATCCGCGAACTTCGCGGTCTGAGTCAAGAATATGTCCTGGACGACCAGGAAATCAAGACTTTCGAGAGCCTCTCTAACGTGTTGAATGTCAGGATCCGAGAGCATCGGGTTCTCCCCGATTATGAAGAAGGATTTGATCTTCCCCTCCCGTGCAGCCATGGATGCCTCAACGACCGTCAGACCCGGTTCACCGGACAGCGGCACCCCCCAGGCCTTCTCCATCTTCTCTCTCAGTTCATCGATGTGGACCTTCTGGTATCCTGGGAAGACGTCTGGAAGCGACCCCGAGTCACAGGCGCCCTGAACGTTGTTCTGCCCTCTAAGTGGATTCACCCCAGTGCCTCTTCTTCCCACGTTGCCGGTGAGCATGGCCAGGTTGGCAATGGTCTGAACATTATCCGTGCCCGTTGTATGTTGTGTTATCCCCATCGAGTAGATTATCGAACCTTTCTCAGCGGAAGCGAACATCCTTGCAGCCTTGACCAGATCTTCCTTGGGTATGCAGGATATCTTCTCCACCATCTCCGGATCGTACTTCTCAACGACCTTCCTGAACTCTTCGAAATCCTCTGTCCTTTCGCCTATGAAATCCTTGTCCTCGAGACCTTCTTTCAGTATGATATGCATCAATCCGTTGAGCCAGGCAACATCAGTTCCAGCTCTTGGTTGAAGGTACAGGTCGGCGAACTTGGCGAAGGGTATTTCCCTTGGATCTGAAACAATGAACTTGGTCCCGCTTTCCTTGGCTGCCAGTAGCCAGCTGCCTATCAGGGGGTGTTGTTCTATGGTGTTGGAACCGGTTATCAGAACGACGTCTGCTTCGGGGAACTCGGGCACCGAGTTGGTCATTGCACCGCTGCCGAAAGAGAGTCCCAGCCCGGTGACGGTGGATGAATGGCACAATCTGGCACAGTGGTCCACGTTGTTGGTGCCCAGGACCGCTCGTGTGAACTTCTGTATGACATAGTTCTCCTCATTGGTGCATTTGGCGGATGCGAAGACCGCAATGGAATCAGGTCCGGACTGTTTCTTTACCTCACCCAGCTTGGTTGCGATCAAGTCCAGAGCCTCATCCCACGAAGCGGGTTCCAGCTTGTCCCCCTTCTTTATCAATGGAGTTGTCAGCCTTTTTGGGCTGTTGACGAATACGTCGCAGTTCCAGCCTTTGATGCACAGTGAACCCTGGTTGATAGGATGAGTCTTCTGTGGAAGAACGCCGACCAATTCCCCATCCAGCACCTGGAGCAGAATGCCACAACCGCAGCCGCAGTAGGGACAGATGGAAGGAATGCTCTCGTACTTCATCAGC
>JAUVGH010000087.1 GCA_030593885.1 Methanomassiliicoccales archaeon | reverse complement strand
TTTGGAGTATGGCGGCCCAGCTGTATTGGGAGAAGGAGATCGGCAACCTGCAGCTCTACATGATGGCTCCCATGTCGCGTATGTCGCTCCTCGGTGGAAAGGCCTTGGGCGGGATCTTTGGGTCATCGATACACGCGTCCGCGACCGTGCTTATCGGCGTTCTTCTGTTCAAGGGTCCGGCATTGGTCTTCCCCCTGATGCTTATCCCGATATTCCTGGTCACACTCATCGCCTTGTACGGAATGGGCATGATGTTCGCATCCCTCTACTTGATGTGGGGGAGGGAGGCCTGGCACATGGCCAGCCTGATGGAGGAACCCATATACTTCGTCTCAGGGTTCTATTTCCCGGTGAAAGCTCTTGGCTTCTGGGTCGCGCTCAGTGCGTCCGTAATACCAATAACACTGGGTCTGGACAGCATGAGACAGCTGCTGTTCCCCAGCGTGGCGGCCTGGGGGCTGTTCCCGGTCGAGATCGAGCTGGGCATACTTGTGGTCCTGGCCATAATCTTCCCCCTACTGGCACGGATTGCTCTCGCACGAATGGAGAACCTGGCTAGAAGAAAAGGAGGCCTGACTCTGAGATGGCAATGATCAAGAGACATTGGAAGACATTGAAGACGGCCGCCTGGCTCGGCTGGCAGATGGAGTCCAACTGGACCCAGCCCCTTCTCTTCGCTGTCTACTCTATACTGAAACCCATCGCGGCCACGATGATACTTGTGTTGATGTATTGGGTGGTTATCAATCCCAGTTACGGAGGTCAAGTAGAGAATGCTCGCATGTTCTCGTTCCTTTACATCGGCAACGCCTTCTACATGTTCGTCGGGCAGATGCTGTTCGGGATATTCAGGGTGATCCAGGGGGATCGTGAGTGGTACCAGACCATTCGCAATGTCTACATCGCCCCCATCAGCTACTACGTCTATGTGGTGGCCAGGGCGCTCACTCAACTCGTCATAGCGAGTATCGCTGTAACGATAACCCTTCTCTTCGGCGTTCTCGTGCTCGGTGTCCAGATATCTCTCGCCGTTAGCGATGTGCCCCTGTTCCTGACCATCTTGGCCATAGGCCTGGTCGGCGTGACAGCCATGGGTGTCATTCTTGGCGGGATTTCTTTCCTGACGGCAAAACATATGCACGGAATGAACGAGAGCGTTGCGGGTATCTTCTACCTATTCTGCGGCGTCCTATTCCCGATATCCATGTTCCCTGTCTGGGGGCAATACATCAGCATGGCCATACCCCTTACCTATTGGTTCGAGGCCTTGAGAAGGGTGCTGGCTCCTGAGACATTGCAGTTAACCACAAGGCTCACACAGATCGACATGGGCGCCTTGATGTTGATACTCATCGCGTCAACTTTCGTCCTCGTTCTGGTGTCCTACTTCGTGTTCAAGGGCGCGGACTATCTGGCCAGAAGAAAAGGCGTAATAGACATGATCACTTCGTACTAGTGCCCCGCTCCTTCAGAATCGGATAGCGATAGAACCTTCCACACTTCTCACAGACCATGGTTATTCTATCTCCGGTCAATCGAACTCTGCAGTTTATGCCAGGTCGGAGAAAGGTGTGGCACCCCCTGCAGTATTTTCTCTTCAGGTTCCCTGGAATGGTGACATTATACCTCATACCTATCTTCCAGGCGAGGTGGGCGTACCTGTTGGCTCGTTTGGTATTCCCTTTCAAGCCGTACTTCTCAGCAAGACCGAAGAGGACGTTGATCCTCTCAGAGGCTATCTTCCTCTCCTCCCTCTTCTTTCTCCGGGGCATCCTTCCAGCTATTGTTTTGTCCCTAATAATTGTTATTGGTCCCCATCCGTGGACTCAGAATCTAGCATTATCTCATCCCTCGCTGTTGGGACCACTTCACGTACTGAGACCACAACATCTTTATCTTCAAGGAATCGGACCACTTTTCTGGAATCTCCCTTTCTAACGATGAACGCCCCTCGTATCAACTTCACATAAGGCATGTCGTCAAGGAATCCTTTCCGCCAGTAGACATACCTGCCTCCCCAGGAGCTGGTTTCTTGTCCATAGAGCATCTTCGCTATTGCACTGGACTCGGTCTTGGTTGCACCTGGAAGGCTCCAAGCTATAAGTATCGCTCTCAATTGTGGGCGTAAACGCCCAAAAAGAACTTAACGACTCGTTTCACCCGATCTTAGTCAGGTAGCTTGAAACACACTGGCCTTGGCCAACGAACTAATACTGAACCTGACTAGGTACATAGGTGAACTACCATGTTAGTAATATGGAAAGCAAATTTCAACGGGACAAAAGAGCAGCTCCAGAGCGTCAAGCAGAGGCTGGAGGAGATTGCGGATAAGGCCGGCGAAAAGATTGACGGGCCATACTATGGTCAGAGTTCAGATCTCGTTTGGCTTTTCTGGACCAAGGCTGGCAACATCGGACTCGGTGGTAGAGATTTCCTTCCGTGGGTGGAGGAGAACAAGATACCCATCGAACCGGTGAGCTGGGAGTTAGGTGTCACAGAAGAGGAGTTCTGGGGTTAGTCTGTCATTTTGTGGGCGTATACGGACATAAAAAGTCCATCACTCCGGAAACTGCCTTTTCCATCGCAGGGGTTAGGTGTCCAGAACCTTTAACTATCCGTGGACGATTTGGAACCGATTCCAATGAAAGGAAGGGTCAGAAGGATATTCAGGAACACCAAGGACAAAGTGGACCTTATCGTAATCCAGACAGCGACCGATCCCTATGTTGACCGCACTTACTTCTACGTGACCGGACTGGCCCACGGTGTGATGGAAGGCACAACAGCCGTTCTTCATCCGGACGGATCGGTGAAGATCCTGACATCCTCGCTCGAGGCCGAGTCCGCAAAGACCTCCGGTCTGCCGGTGATTATCATGAAGAGCCGGGAAGACAGGGAGAAGAAGCTGAAGCGGTTGCTGAGAGGCGCTAAGAGGATCGGGATTCATGCCACCGAGATGACACATCAAAGCTACAAGGACATCCAGAACAAGGTCCCTAAGGCAGAGCTGGTTGACGTATCAAGTGCCATCATCAAAGCTCGTCTGGTTAAGGACACTAAGGAGTTGAAACGCATGGCCAAGGCCGCCAAAATTGCGTCTGAGGTGGCAGAGGAGATAATCCCGTTCATTGACATCGGCAAGAAGGAGTACGAGATAGGGGCGGAGTTGGAGCATCTAATGGCCAAAAAGGGCTCCACCGGTCCATTCTTCGACACGATCGCATCTTCTGGACCCAACTCGGCACAGCCGCATTACACGGTCGGCGACAGGAGAATCCAGAAGGGGGACTTCATGGTGCTGGACTTCGGCGCCACTTACATGAAGTACGGTAGCGACATCACCCGGACCTACGTAGTTGGAAAGGCCACCAAGAGAATGAGATCCATGTACGAGACCGTCAGCAAGGCCCAACAGAGAGCGCTTGCCAAAGTCAAGGCGGGTGTCAAGGGTGGAGAGGTCCACCTGGCCGCGGACAGGTACATCAACAGGACGAAGTTCAAGGGCAGGTTCATTCACGGCATCGGTCACAGCCTTGGCCTGGCCGCTCACGATGGAAGCGGGCTTTCTCCAGCTCTTGATCTCACTCTCGAAAAGAACATGGTCTTCACCATCGAACCTGGCGTGTACATCCCGGGATACGGCGGCGTCAGGATCGAGGACGACATCGTTGTCAAGAAAGGCGGATATGAGATGCTGACTTCCGCAAGAAGAGACCTCGTGGAGATCTAG
>JAUVGH010000014.1 GCA_030593885.1 Methanomassiliicoccales archaeon | reverse complement strand
CTACATTCAAAAGGACAGTGTTTCGCTGTCGAATGAGTTCTTTGATGATGCGGTGAAGTTTGGGGCAGTCGTTAAGCAGGAAACCCTAGCCTAGAACCTCGGCTTGTGCCTCTCAGACGCCCAATCTCTGCCAGGTGCTTGTTCCGTCCGAATCTTGTGTTTCAGATAAGCCCAATAGACCGCCATAGCAAACGCCAACATTACGAGCAAAGAACCAACGCTAGTGATAATGAACCATGGACCTCGATAGCTCCTCACGAAGTCTATCGTTTCCATCGAATCTCCATCATATGTGGATCTCAGGGCAATGATGAAATAGAACATCGAGCCAAACACTAAGGCAATACCAACCATGAAGAAAACTATCATGAGTATGATTGCCTTCCTTTTCCTTCTTTGAAGAATCCCAAGCCCTCCAATCTGAATGAGAAATGGGGTTCAGTAGATAAGGATTTTGCTGGCCTCAAGTCAGAACTTGGGCTTGTGCTTCTCACGATGAATTGAAATATGCTCCCGAATATCTCTTGATTGTAAGCAGGAGGGAAACCGTGCCTGAGAGGAGAATTGCTACGAAGAGAGAGAATCAGAAGGTTCGACTAAGTCGAGCTGATATGAGCCTTCCCTTCGTAATTGCCTTCATAATCCTGCTTGCAATCTTGTTTAACGTGAGTGTGGAGTGGAAAGTTGTAGTCGCAATCATCATGCTGATTCTCGGGATATTTGTGCTTGTCTTGTTTATCGGATTGAACAAACGAGACATACGATTGCGTTAGAACCTCGGCTTGTGCCTCTCACGATGAATTGAAATAGCCTAGCATTGATTCACTTCTAATCGTTTTGCCATCAACTTAGCGGGGAGGGTATGAGCGGTTCTTGGAGGAGGTCATAAGGAAAAGTGGGAAATTGGCCTATCGATGCTTCTCGTTGGATTTCCAGTTTCGCTCATTCTCATCTGCTTTCTACTAAAGGGATTTCAGTGCTTCGACCTGATATTCCTTGTGGTGATGGTCGTCGATTTCATTGCGGCGTCCATTGTCGCTCCATCGAAAACCCAAACAACAGTTAAATATCCTCAAACACTTCTTTCTACGGTTCGGGAGAGTTCATGCCCAGCAAGGTGTACAAGGATTACAAGATCTACTGCTGTTTTGCTTTGAACCGCCTTGTGGGTGAACTGGACATCGACCTCTATCAGGATGACCTGGAAGAGAAGCTGGATGATATCCTGGACAGCTCTAATTCGTACCTTACTAAAGAGGACATAAAGCACGAGATACGCTCCAACCACTACATGACCAACAAGGTGATCGATCAGCTCGTCGAGGATGGGTTCGTGGAGATCAACAAGGTGGAGAAGTCATATAGGATCACAATCACCAAGAAAGGCGTTCTCCATATCAGGAAGTACAACACCTTCTACAAGCAGATTTACTCCGACCAGATCAAGGAACATTACAAGTTCAGAGAACTGCCACACTGGATCATCAAGTCCTAGTAGTCGACGTCAGAAACGTATGGGATGAAGTCGTACGTGCCGTCGGGGCTCTCGGTTATTATCTCCATCGTGGTGCTGAACTTGTTGCCTCGATGTGAGAATGGGACGACCTCATTTGTTACGAACTCGTATACATCATCGGCCAACTGATCATCGTCTCCCGCGCTCCACACCGCGATCACTCTCGATGGAGGAACCGAACCCGTGCTCGTGATATCCAGTATCGCGTTCTTCAAAGACTGCATGTCCAGCAGCCGGGGAGGGTGATCGTACTTCTTGATGAAGAGGGAGTAACCTGAGTATCCCATGCCGAACCAGTTCCAGAAGGTGGACGGTTTCATCTTGAGATAACCGTCAAACGAGTACATCACACCGCTCTTCCCCCGCAGGATCGCTTGGGTCTGAAACAATCCTGGCCTCTTCAATCCCTCGTTGACATGCGGGTTCTTTGATGCGAGATGATAGACGAGCTTCTGCACAGAATCCTCACCCCTGGGAACGAACACAACAGGGTCTTCCTCTCTTATGCTCCTGATCACGCGATGCCTGATCACATAATAGCTGAAGAACCCGCTGACCTCTCTCAGCCACTTCAGCGCAAGGGCGCCAACGATGAAAAGGGCCATGAAAAGGATCAGGAACAGCCATTGCCTCGTGAACAAGAAAAGTACGACCAGAATAAAGTTGACGATCAACCAGATGGAGATGAAGATGGTCGCGTACCTGACGGACTTCCTCACCTTGGGCGCTTGAGCATTCACGTCCTCGGCCAAATCAAAGATCGCAGATATGGGATTCTCAATAGCTCGTACATCCTTTCCGTTCACACTGAAAATACGAGATTGACGGTATATAAATCGTTAGGAAACAATCTTCCAGAAGAATCAAGCCAGCGCCATAGCTATGATGGACATTAGGAGTGAAAAGGGGCAATCCGTTTACTCGGCTACACCCGTTCTCTTATCAACGACTTCCTTGTCCTTTTTGTCGTCCTTCTTCTTTGGTTTTTCCTCGACATAGTCGAAGGGGTTATCTCTCATCATCATGCTATGACAATAATGAAATGTCCTTACTTAGTTCAAAAAAAGATTGAGCCGATTATCCGACCTGATAATGTACGGGCTACAGATTCTCTATCTTTATGATGCAGCTTTCGTCCCCGTTTCCTATCGTCTTCTCGAGTATCACCATCGCGCAACTTCGGCATCTCACCGCCACCCTGGACGCTATCGCTCGGGTCAACATGCAGAGCACTGGGTTCTTCTTCGCCTGGTCGCCCCACGGGCAGGTCTTGCCTTCGATCACTATCTTCCCGGAAGAGCTCTCTATCGTCTTGAAGTCCCCACCGAGTTGGTTGAAGACGAGCTGAATGACCTCGGCCGCCCTCACCGAATCGACGTCCTCGGTCTTGGATATGTACTTGTCACAGAACAACTGCTCAATGTTGTCGCACATCTCCTTTATGAACCTGGTCTTGACCGGCTGGGGTGAGGGTAGCAGAATGGTGGGAATGATGTTCGTGAGAAGGGACCTTATCTCGTTCTGAGACTGCTGTGCCATGTCCTCCCTTCTCTTCTCGCTTTTCTCCTCGGCACGTTCGATCCTTTCCATCCGGAAATCAAAGGCCTTCTTCACCGTGCTCACCAGGTCGAAACCGTCGAACGGCATCTTCAGGTAGTCGAATGCTCCTTTCTTCATCGCCTGTGCCACAACTTCCATGGTTCCGTCATCGGCAAGGATGATCACAGGCACATCCCCATCCTTTGCACCCACGATCTCAAGAAGATCCACACTGTTGATCTTGTCCGCCTTCGCGTCGGTGATTACCACGGAGACATCATCCGAAAGAAGTGACATGGTGGCCTCCTCCCCGTCATTGACCCTTATGATCCTGTGGCCGTCCTCCCTGAGGTGTTTGACGACATACTCGTACAGCTCGTCGTCGTCATGAACGAAGAGGATATTCTCCTTCCTGGGTTCCATTGGCAAACCTCGTCGATCCTGGACTCCACTTACTCGTCCAGGTTGCTCTTCAGCATATTGATCCCTCCACCGGAGATCTCGAACGGGAGATAATCCAGTGGTACCTTGGTGCTCCTCATCTTCCTTATCTCGATGAGCCTTTCCCTTCTATTGGTGTAGGCGTTCTCCCTCCTGAACATCCAGATTGCACCGTAAGTTGAATACATGGCTATGTTGTTGTACTGTGTCCCGACAGCATCGTCGCAGATTATCAGGGATGTGCAGCCCTTCTTGGCAAGCATGTAGACCAGCAGGTCCAGCTGCTCCCTGAACTTCTCGATCGGCATGCCCAAAGCGTAAACGCCGATGTTGTCCACCACCACGCTCGACACGCCATCGGGAACGTAGTTGGCGACGTCCTTGAAATGAACCTCCACGCTGCTTTCGCTCGGATCGGAGAACCTGGCCTCGATCATCCTTCTCTCCAAGACCTCGTAGATTTTGAGCAATCCTCCATCCTCGTACTTGCTCAGGTCCCATCCGAAGCCCATTGCCTGGGCACGGAGGTCCTCGGGGTTCTCTTCGGTCGCCAGGAAGGCGCATTTCTTCCCCTGCTCGCACTGCTCCACGATGAAATGAAGGCCCAGAACCGTCTTTCCAACTCCCGCATCTCCTGTCACTAGGACGGTCTTGCCCTCGGGATAACCCTCGATAATCTTGTCAAGGTCCTTCAATCCAGTACTGACTCTACTTATGGCCATGATCGCACCGGAGAATCAGCTGAATGATGGCTTAAACAGTTTTTGCGGTCTTTATCATATTTGATAGAAAAGAGTTGCTGAGCCAGCGTCTTCCGTACGGTCGGCCCTTGTTGCGCTAATCCGTCATCAGGTCCTCGCCAGCCTCGAAAGCGGTCTGGATCACATTGTAAACGTCCTCGAATCCCTGAAGTTCGAGGGATGAGACCGGTATGAGTCCCCGGAAGACTCCCATGTTCTCCAGGGCAACGAAGAACTCGGTGCTTGACAGGAACACGGCTGTCCCAGCTTCTTGTTCGAGCGAATTGTACAGGGTGTCTGCGCTCTTGGACCACTCGAGTATCCTCTCAAGTTCGGTCTCGGACAGAAGGTCCTTCTTGGAGAGAACGGTTGTGAGAGGCACTGAGAATCGGAACTGGGTCGTGGCTGATAGCATTATTGAGGAGATGAGGCCGGACGGCGTCCTCGCTAAGATAGGATCGATGAGGAAGGCGAGAATCGAGTCCTGCATGCCAAACTCATCCACTATTATCTTGCTGGACTCCCTGAATGTGAACAGCTCCATCTGCCCTGGCGTGTCGATCAGAATGTAATTGGTCTCGAACTTCCCGATGGTCTCTCCCACTTCCTTGGCGTTAAGGGCGAGCATGTCGGCGCAGTATACCTGTGCCGCGTTGGGTCCGAGGTCGGTGTCCTCCATCGCCTCTTTCAATGTGATCCAGTCCTGGATGTCGACATCGGGATTGTACATCAGGTTCTCTGCCCCCGGGTCCAGGTTGACGGTTATGACATCATAGCCTTGAGTGTTCATCCAGACCTGAAAAGCGTGCACCATCGTGCTCTTGCCGCTACCAGCGGTGCCAATGAAGTAGATGTTCCTGGGCATCGAAATCCTCTAACGGAGACCTAGATGGCTCGGCACTCGAATAACGTTCGCACTCTTAAAACTGTGCGCATGTTATGATCAAACGGTGTACTTATTTCGTATAGTCGTGGGTCCACCAATTGGCAAGTCCGATCCGTGGGTTCAGGTCAGGCCAGTCGTTGTGCGATCCAAGGGCACCGTCCGAGTAACCCACATAGGTGAACTTCACCGAATCGTTGTAGGACATGCAGCTCCAGAATCCTTCGGGAGCGCTTTCGTGCGTCGCAGATGCCAGTCCCAGGTTCAGGGTGTGTCCCAGTTCGTGACAGAATGTGTAAGCGAGACCAAGGTTGATCGCTTTCCCGCTCCATCCCTGGCCCAAGAAGAGGCCGTGAGAGATGAAGAAGTCATCCCCCGGTCCCTCCGCCACTCCGGTTGACAAGGGCCGGCTCGAATAGTTGTGCCCCATGATCAAGTATCTGAACGATCCTTTGCGATTCGCCGAGAAATGTGGACGCTCCCGGACGCCATTACGGTCCCAGTCAGCAGTGACCTCCCCGTTCTTGAAGTTGAAGAAATCGAAATCAGTAGTACTGTGGCTGAAATTCAGGAGAGTCACGTGTCTCAGTTTCTCGCCGCCTCCAAGCGCATTGCCTCGGGCCGACCCCATCTGCCAACCAGTGTCCACATGCAGATGGATGCCCCTCTTCATCATGAAGCGGATCGTAGGATTGATGGCCGATGCCGTCAGGACATGGGGCTTGTCCACAAGAGAGAACGTACCGCCGAGTTCTGGACCGAGGTAAGCGGATCTACCGCTCGACTGAACACCCGAACTTCCTCCGGAGCTCTTCTTGCCGGGCCTTATGGTGGGCCCTTTGACCATGAAGTCGATCTCAACATAGACGTCCTTGCAGAAGCAATTGGGCGCCTCCTTGGGTCTGCGAAACAGTGTGTCAACCGCTCCCAGATGGGTCTTGCCTTTGGGAACCTGAGGGTCGCCGATCTCTCCGAACGCTTCGTTGCCGTTCACTGTCATGCTATTATCGTAGTCGGCCCACCCGTCCGCCAGTCCATCCATATCGGTGTCCCAGTTTCCGGGATCGGTCCCGATCATCTGCTCGTAGTCGTTGGAAAGGCCGTCTCTGTCAGTGTTCCCCGGCTGCTTCTGAGTGCACTTCTTATCGTTCCCTGATGATGTATGCCCCGACTGCAGGTTCGGCTTGATGCTGTACTTGCATGCCCAGTTGTCCTTGATCACGTATGGATCGGGTGTCGGCAGGTTGCCGGTGACATGTATCTCCCTCTTGTTCTCCACTCGGTTGGTCAGTATCTCGATCTTGTTCTCTTTGTTCGCTTTGTTCCCTCTGAAGGTGAACTTCCCGTTCTTCCCTGCGCCGTTCTTCTCGAATATACCGTCGATGAAGTTGGTGTCATGGTTATCGTTCATGGTGATGGTTATGTCGCCAACGGCCGCGTGGTTGTCCTTGATCCTGGCCTTGAGCTCCATGGGAGACAGATATGGAACCTGGTTCTTGTCCACGTTGATTCTGGTGTTCCTCGTTGCCTTGTTGCCCCGGATGTTCAGTTCGAACTTGGTGTCCACCGTGTTGGACACGAACCTAATGTTGTGGTCCCTGCAGGCCTTGTTGCTCACGATGATTGCATCGAAGTTGTTCACCGTGTTCCCCCTTGCGAAGAGCTTGTAGTCCATCCCCGCGAAGTTCGTCTTGGATTCGACCGTGAGTCGATTCTTCACCCAGTTCGCAATGACATCGATCTTGAGACCCCCGGCCAGGACTTCGTTCTTTGACATGTCCTGTCCGTTCCCTCCGTTGTTGTTGACGACGACCTTCAGATTGTAATCCAGGGCTACCGCCGGATCCCTCTTGTGGATCACATTGTTCTTGACGGTGACCAGCATCCTTCCGCCCACCTGCATGTTGTCTGTGACGATCACGTACATGCTGCCGGCGACCAGGGTGTTGTCCTTCACGACGACTTCCAGGCTGCCACCGACTTGGTTAGACTGAACGATTATTATGACATCGCACCCGTTGAAGCTCTGGCCGACCATCTTTACAGTCAGAGATCCGTTCACAAAGTTGTTGTCCACAAGGTTGTTGCATTCGGTCAAATACACGACCTTGCTCCCAGGCACGAATTCCCCGCTGAAGACCTCTGCTTCACTTCCAGTCGGAATGATCAAACCTGAGGCTACAAAGATTATCAATATCGCTATTGCTCCAATCCTTCGGGTCATATCAGAACCCTCCTCCCATTATTACACCGTTATAGACTTGCCTTGTATAAGTACATTATTCATATGCCAGTCCGTTGAACGTCCCCCGTTCTTGAAGTCTAAGAAGTCGAAGGTGTTACCATCGGGGTAGTTGGATCGATGTCTTTCTCGGTCACGAATCAGAGATTGAATGATCCCTTCAATATTCTGCACATGGAATATCAGTCAATCCCTTTTCCGTTGTTTCTCGTTCCCAGATAACTGAAGAACTCAATACCAGCCGCGAAGAGCAGCCGGCCCAGATTGTACCGTTTTTTGATGCCTTTGTTCGACGCAAGCAGTTTGGTGATAGTCCGGATCTTCTCAATCAGTGTCACGTTCGGTTTGCCATGCACCAGTACATCGGCCATCTCTAGTTCGAAATTGATTGTGGGCTCGTCAACACGACCTTCGGTGACCTGTACATACTCCACCTTGTTCTTGGTCGTCTTGAAGACCCAGCTTGTAAGCGGTGATCCATTGTCCCTCACAGTCAATTGGACGGTCTGAGCACCGAGCACGTTCAGGAATCTTGACATCTCTATGACATTGTGCATGCCGATCTTTTCCGTGTATCTCTTGATGTGCGGGTCCGATGAAGCCTCAAGAAACCTTTCGATGTGGGTTAGAAAATTCCCCTCTTGAAGTTGTATACCAACGCCCGCTCCGAATCTTAGATCGGCCAATCTGTCAATGGCAAATGTCGCCAAAGGCACCTTGGCACCGCATCTCATCATGCGCAGGCGTTCCCGCTCGAGGAAGATGTCCCATGTCCAGAATTTTGCCATGCAGATGGTTGCAAGATCCTCAATCCTCGAGCTCGCTATACCTTGGACTTTGAATACAGAGTGCATCTCGTCAAACCTGTTCCAGTCGGTCTCGAAGATCAAGCCCTGTTCATCCAATTCCTCGTAGAACTTAGTGGACGGATACGGCGTGGCGATACCATAAGCGGAACTCGTGAGCCCCAGTTCCTTGGCGTAAACCGGAAACTGCAGTATTTCTTCCTCGGTCTGGTCTGGCAAACCAATAACGAAGGTCCCCCCAGGGTTTCCGCCCCATTTCTTGATATTCTCAACGGCCTTCAGATGAAGGCCTGGTTCTATTCCCTTGGACGTGGATTCAAGGTCCTTTTCGTTTGGGCTCTCAATGCCCATTTCAAAACAGTCGATCCCCACGGCGATCATCTTTCGAACGACCTCAGGGAATTTCGCCATTGTATCAGGTCGCACTTTCGCAATGAATTTAACGTCCAACTCATTCTGAGCCAGTAGATCACAAAGTTGTTCTACGTATCTGGGCCTGCCCATGAAATGCGGATCCGTGATTTCTATGCTCAGCGGCTTTCCATCATGAAACCCGACCATTTCCAGTATCTCGTCCATCACTTTCTCAGGAGCACGGTTGCGCAGATGACTCTTGCTCATACTGGGCTCACAGCAGAAGCTACACCTGCCCCAGCAACCCCTTGACGTGGTAAGCACATCGTGTTCTCTATCTCTCCTCAAGGTCACATGATACTTGTGGCGTCTGAGGTGCCGAGCTGGGAAAGGTAGGATATCCAAGTCCTTTATTGGCTCGCGATCCGGATTATGGACTATTTCGTCGCCATCTCTATAGGAAATGCCGTTGACACCCTTCCCATCTCCCTTTTCAACCAGGTTCCGCATTGTGATCTCACCCTCGCCGCGAACCACGAAGTCCACATATGGGTGGGATAGCATTTCATCTGGAATCGCCGTAGGATGGTAACCGCCAAGAACGGTGGGAACTCCTCTTTTGTGCGATATCTCTGCAATCTCCAATCCTTCACTGTGGTCTGTTGCGGACATTGAGATTCCAACTAGGTCTGGTTTAAGCATATCCAGAAACCTTTCCATGGTTCGTTGGATTGGCTTGGGCTCCATCTCCAGATCTATTATATTGACCTCATCCACAACTCCCTCAATGCTTGAAGCGATGTACTCAAGACCCGTGGGGATTATGTCAAATGCAAAGCTCAGTCCGTGTTTCCCAGATGGCTTGACCAGCAGGACTTTCTTAAATGACACTTTTACGTCTAATGTTTTTCTAATACTTATCCTATGCCCATAATCGTCATTGATCCATTCACCGAAGTCAAGGCGACCAAAAAACTTCTTATCCCGGTCTGCGGCCGAGCAGTTCTTGAGCAAGCTGCCGATTTGGCTTCGTCTTCTCGATCATGGCGAATGAGTTGAACACAATTCATATCGTCAGTATTGTTATCGGAAAAAACGAAGAAAAGTCTTTAGCATTGCGTTTGATACAGCTTCTCATCGGGAGGGAGAGTAAAGAATGCGGAATTGGAAGCCGACAGTCGTCACCTTCATCCTAGTCGTAGCATCTTCCTTTGGTGTCTTCATTATGTTCGGTTCCCAATTGGCGCTGGGAACGATTGTGGGTGGGAATATCTCAGTGGACACGACATGGGTCGTTGGCGGGAACCCCTATATCGTCATGGAGAATGTGATAGTCGATCCTGGAATCACATTGACTATTGATCCTGGTGTGCAGGTGAAATTCGATCCCCCTGGAGTCCACGGCTACCTCAACATATTTGTCGAAGGAACATTGATCTCCGTTGGCCAGACTGGATTGCTTGTCAACTTCACATCCAACGGTGGGTCACCTGTCAACGACTGGGGGCAGATTCAAGTCAACAATACAGGGACTGCAGAAGTGAGAAACTCCACTTTTTCTCATGGCTATGGCATTGTGCTGTCTTCGGCTTCTACGCACAATATCACGCAGAATTCCTTCTCTTGGTATGCTGGTGTAGAAACACGCACACCTGGCCACAACATAACGAATAACATGTTCTCCAACAATGGACACATTGATCTCGTGTCCTCAAACAACAGCGTGTCCCAGAACGATATCCAAGGCGAAGGCATTGCTGTGTGGTCTCCCGGCAATCTCATCATCGGCAATGACGTAGATGGAAGCGGTGCCGTAAGTAGACTGATTGGCGTCTATTCCACAGGGAATATGGTTTCAGGCAATAGAGTGACGGATGATGGCGATGACACTGGCATAGAAGTTAGCGGAGAAGGAAACATCATATCCGAGAACTCAGTCTCAGGTGCAAAGCAAGGCATAGATGTAACGTCCTTTGACAATGTCACAGTGGTCGGGAATGTCCTAACGAATTGCAGTATTGGCATAGAAACCAGTCTGACCGATGGCCATGAACTGCTCCGAAACAATGTCACTGGCGGGTCTTTTGGTATTTTATTGGCTGCCAGCAACTGGAATCTAGTGGTGGGAAACGAGATCTCCATGGCGACGTCCTACGGCATTTCGGTGAGGGGATCAGCTGGAAACAGAATCTACCACAATGTCCTCCTTTACAACGGAGTACAGGCCGAGGATGACCGGACTTCAAATGCATGGGATGACGGATATCCTTCCGGAGGGAATTACTGGTCTGACTATGGTGGCAATGATACGAAAGGTGGACCACTGCAGGACATACCTGGCAGCGATGGGATCGGGGACACACCGTATTCAATCGCGACAAATCGGACTGACAGATACCCTTTGACCGAACCGACCCTTGGAAACCTACCGCCAAGGGATTTGGACGCGTATCTCAGCGGATGGGATTATGAGAACGTGACGATAGCTTGGAACATCTCTTGGAATGATGGTCAGAGAGCCAATGATGTCAGTGGATATGAGATCTACCGGGCTGTGACCTATGACAAGGATAGGATCGGATATTCTCTGTTAGGCTCAACCCCAAACCAGACAAGGGAGTTTGTGGACGTTTCGTCCGGTGAGGGGGATCCGAGCAACTACTTCTACTATGTTTGTGCGGTGAATGGGACAGGCAACCTATCTTGCAGTGCCGGTCAGGTAGGGAAGTACACCAAGACCCTCTTGATGGGCCCAAACCTTGCATCCATCCCACTCGTTCAGTTGAACGATGACATTGAGAAAGTTCTTCAAACTGTGTCCTTTGATATGGCATGGTCTTATGATTCCCAAATCCAAGAATGGACATCATATGTCAAGACTAAGCCTTACAGCAAAGGTCTAAGGCGCCTGAATCACACAATGGGTTTCTGGGTGAACGTCACTGCCGCGTCTAACCTCACAGTTGCGGGAAAGGTCAGCAAAGAGGTACACATTCGTCTTGCCCCAGGCTGGAACCTGATAGGCTTTCCTTCGTTCACAACTATATCTCTAGGAGACATGCAACAGGATGCACCCATTCTGAGGGGGGAGGCATTCGACCCTGTGGGGGATCCATATCATCTGCTTCATATGATGGAGAGCGAGACCATGTTGCCTGGCGAGGGCTTCTGGTTGCTATCTTCATCTGAAGGGATGGTCACTTTAAGAAACTAAGGAGGGTAAAACACATATGCCGCGATTAAGGGGAGGGAGAACTAGAGTGTCTGATAACAAGGGATCACGGACCAAGAAAATTCGTACGGTTGTGCTCTTCACAGTCCTGCTGTTGAGTGGTCTGATTCTCGCTGTGCCACTTCAGGTGCAGTGTCATTCTCGGCCCCCGTTCTGCAGTTTCTGGAGAAGGTCTATGTTGACACCCTGGTCCTCAAGGGCTTTGAGATCGCTATGCCTCAGGATGACCAGCCGGTTGCCGCCCATCTTTGGGCCCGTGGTGTAGCAGACCTTGATGGACCGATTCGCATACCTCATGAAGTTGGCGTAATCCCCAGCTCGACATCGGCCTATCAGTCCGAAGGCCACATACACATCCTTCCAGTGTTCGCCTTCCAGCTCACTGTCCGTGTCTCTCTCGGTATCCTCTATCATGGTATCCTCTCTCGAATGTGAAAATCATCCCGAATTCCCACCAACGAGATAGCCCAGGCTGAGCAACTTCGCATTAGTGTCTAGCTGCTTCAAAAGATGCAGTCCTGATGTACCTTGGAGTAGGTAGCCAGTCTTTTCAGCGGGCCCGATGGGATTCGAACCCATGACCAATCGGTTAAGAGCCGACCGCTCAACCTGGCTAAGCTACGGGCCCCCGTCCAGTTAAATTGGAAGTTGTCTAATAAAACTATCGCACGCTCATTCCACGAATATCGCGGGTCTCCGCGGCGTCGCAAACCTGGCCTTCGACTTCGGATCGTACTTTGCCTCATCGTCTGCGTCGAACACTTCAACATCGCAGGAGAACTCGCTCTTCAAGAACTCGCTCGAATCTCCAAGGTAACCTCTCTCGTCGATAAGCTCTCCGAACCTCTCAAGGTCTTTTCTGGACATCCTGCCGATGTCCTTGACCGATGTTCCAGCAAACTTGGAAGCTGCACCCGCCATTTCCTTCAGCTCCGGGTCTCCGGTGACCTTCTCCATGATCGTCCCCATCTCCAGTTCGTTCTTCTCGGCGAGTTCGATGGCCATCTGGTAGATCTTCGACTTCCACTCTGGAGAGGTGTAAAGGAATATCTTCTTAGGAGCGATCTTGGTGACTTTGAGGATCTCTCGGATGTCATCCAGGGTGGACTTGAGGAAGTCCTCTGACCTCTCAGCGATCGGATCGAGTCCTTCGGCATCGGGCTCGGGATACGGTGCCAGCGAGACATAGCCTTCATTCCCCATCTTCTCCCAGATTTCCTCACAGATGAATGGAACGAATGGTGCCAGAAGTCTCGTTTCCACATCCAAGTATGACCGCAGCGTCGCCTTATTTGGCACTTTGGACGTCCTTCTAAGATACCACGCCCATTCGCGTTGCAGGTCGAAGTAGCATATCTTCAACGCGGTTCTGTGGTTCATCAGCTCCATCGCTTCCTGGGTCTCAATTATCGCCCTGGTCAGGATTGAATTGAACCATGCATCTATCGGTCGCCACTCCTCCCGTGTTTCATGCTCCCCGGTCGCATAGTCGAACCAGTTCTCGAGCTTTCTGCCGATCGTATAGGCGAATTCTGGATCGAACGAAGGATCATCCAGGCCCTCCCCTCCTTGCGCTAGGGTAAGTCGCGTCGCATCTGCGCCCAGTTGTGTCAAGGAGTCCCTCAGCGTCCTGACATTACCGAGGGATTTGGACATCTTCGCCTCCTTCATGGTGATGTATCCGTTCACCCCGAAACTCTTGGGCCAGTACTTCCTGTCGAATATGGCAACGTGGTTGAACAATGCAAAACAAAGGTGGTTCTGAATCAGGTCCTTTCCTGAATGCCGGAGATCGAACGGGTACCAGTACTCGAACTCCCTCTTCATCTCAAGAAGCGAATCCTCAGGTATCCCCGTCTTTGCAGCAACGTCTTCCGAAGTCCCGACGTCCCTGTAGATGAAATCGAACACTTCCTCCGTGACCTTCTCGATGTCTATCTTCTGCAGTATATGTGATATTGTATAGTACGCCATGTAGATGGTGGAATCCGAGAGCGACTCGATCACCCACTTCTCGTCCCATGGAAGTCTGGTGCCCAGACCGAAATGATGTGTGCAGGCCCAGTCGTTCAGCCAATCAATGACATAATCGAACTGTCTTCTGGCGATCTCAGGATAAAGCGTCATCTGGTCCAGACACTCGTGGACCTTCAACTTCCACTGGTTATCGCTGTAGGCCAGGAACCACTGGTCATCCACTATCTTCACCACTGCAGGTGTGAGGCAGCGACATACAACATCCCCGCTGGGCTCGTACATGGTCGACGCTTCCCCCTCGTCCATCATCTTCTCCTTGACCTCGTCCTTTGCCCTTATCACGGCCATGCCAGCGAACTCTCCGCAGATGCTCTTCATCCTTCCGTCGTAGAATCCGGCCTTGTAGACGTCTTCCTTCGCCTTGTGTAGTTTCTCCACTTCATCAAGGCTCTTGATACCCAGTTTCTCAACGATATCCACCGCCGGCAGGTCCCCCCAGCCCTTGGTCTCAATGATGGCGATCGGCTCTATCTTCCTGACCTCTTCCGGGTCAAGCCCATACTTCCGACACCCTTCCTCGTCTTCTTGCAGAACTCTCAATGCGACCCAGTCGTCCGGTGCGTCCGATGGAACGCTCGTCACAATGCCGGTTCCCCTCTTCTGATCGATGAACCGAGTTGGCAGGACGATGATCTCTCTTTGTATTGCTGGCGCGGTCACATACTTGCCGATGAAATCTGATCCCTTGACCTTGCCGATGACGTTGACCTCTTTCTTTTGGTCCCCGAGCTTCTCGGCGCATTCTTTGTTGATGATCCATCGCTCTCCATCCACATCGGCCTCGACATACTCGACGTCAGGGTCCATCCAGAGATTGGTCTGTCCGTAGACGGTCTCCGGTCTCAGGGTGGCAGCTAGGAGGTACTTGCCTTCATACCCGAACTTGAGCAGCGTGAACTCGGACGGCGTCTCCCCTTCTCCTTGCGCCCTGTCATGGTCCCCCACCGGGGTCTCATCCTTTGGACACCATATTACTGGGTGCTCACCGATCCTGACGTAGCCTAGCTCTTTGAGGCGGTTGAACTGCCACCGGACGAACTTGTCGTAGTGTGGATTGATGCTCGTGGTCCTGAAGCTCCTTGACCAATCAGTGGAGAGCCCGAATCGCGAGAGGTCCATCTTGTCCTCTTTCGGAAAGAACTCGATCCAGTACTTCTCATCTGCGAACTTGGATATGTCTTCTTCAGGGATGCCCGAGTTCATCATGGTCTCTGCTTGTCTCGGCTCGCCTTCCGCGACCCTCTTTGCCGCGGCGACAATTGGCATTCCGGTGCAGTGGAAGGCGAAAGGCCACAGAACGTTGAACCCTTTCATCCGCTGGTAACGGCACATGATGTCGGGATGGAGGTAGGTTATTCCCTGACCGATATGGAGGAATCCGTTGACATATGGATAGGGTGAGTTTGCGAAATACTTGGGCCTGTTCTCGTCCGCCCGGGCCTCGAAAGCCTTGTCCTCGGCCCACTTCTTCATCCATTTATCTTCAATGACTTTCGCGTCGTATTCCGTCATGTCCGACCGCCAGAACAATGGAATCTTAAGTTATAGTTTTTGTTTGCGAAGACCTCATCGGCATACGTCGTATGACATCGGCAAAGGTTATTTATATCAACTTCGCTATGTCCGTTTTACAACGTCTCAATTTTGTTCGGGAAACCTCGAATATGACGAACGTCATACCGAACCTTGAACAATCGGTGGTGGATGAATGGAGCAACCCAAGGGAAGAATAACACTTCGCATGGAATCCACTAACGTGGAGAGAATGGACACATTTCTGGACAAGTCCGAGGATTTCGACAGCAGGTCGCAATTGTGCAGGGCAGCACTGGAGAACTTCATTGACCTTCTGGAGAGAAAGGGAGATGAGATCTTGGTGAGATTGCCGCCGTCCTTCCTTGAGTTGGTCGACAAGTTCGTGGAAAAAGGATACTTCGACTCTAGGAGCGAAGCGGTCTCTACCGCGCTGAGGAACTACTTCACCAAGGACGTGATCGCACTGATCACTCAGGACATAGAGGCCATCGGGAAGACAACCGAGAAGCTCCCCGCCATCCGATTTGAAGACAAAGATCAGATCATACCTCGATAATCCATTGAGACGACAGACGCCGCCAGAAAGCTGGGATGGGGCCGAACTAGCAAGGAAAAAGGTTCTATCATGCTGGGATGCACTCTAGGTCAAACCTAGGGATGGGATGCACTCTCCCGCCCCGGTCTTTCTGGCACAAACCCCTTGCGGGACAGACAACAGCCACGTGGAGGCAAACGATGAACGCAGCAACAACCGAAGACGACATAAGCAGAGTGGTCAGCACACTTTACGCAGACGCATTGGAGCCAACGATATGCGCAATGGGTTGTGGTGGTGCCGGCTGCAACATTGTGAGCTTGGTGCACAGGAACGGCATCGAAGGCATACGAACGATAGCGATGAACGTGGACCGGGAAGCCCTTGAGAAGACAGAGGCGGAGACGAAGATCTGCCTGAACAGGAACAGGGAACCCAAACCGGGGACGCTCGACTACTACGACGACCTGAACGGGCTACGCGAAGTGGCCGGACAGGAAGCTCTGGAAGCAGTTCAGTCCGGGATATTATTCCTCATCGCCGGGATGGGTGGAAAGACCGGGACCGCCCTCGCACCAGCCATTGCAGAAGCCGCCAAGAAGAAGGGCATCGTGACCATCGCGATAGCGATTTCCCCGTTCTCCGAGGAAGGAAGGTCGGAAGAGGCCGAGAAAGGAATCCGAGACCTCAGAGAACATGCGGAATGTGTTATAGCCCTTGAGAACGATTCCCTGAAGGATGTAGGAATGGACCTGCCATTCAACCAGCTTGTCAGCGTGATGAACGAGATGGTAGCAAAGGTCGTGGAGAACGTGAAGGACTGGATTTCCCATACCTTCCTGGCAACGATCGCCGGAGAGGTGGATGCGGTGGCCCAGGAGTTCATTCACAGACCTGACATGGTCGGTATCGGGTTGGGGATGACCAATCCCCCCGGGGCGATCGAAGCGGAAATAAACCCCATAACCATGGAACCTAACGGGATGATACTCAGAAGATAGACCAAAGGTAGCAGTTGGTGGACCAATCGCAGCGCAGGACTCTTGCATTACTTTTTATGCTGAACGGCATATTGCAGTCCGGGTGATGGCTTGGCTTTTCATGCAGATACGATCGAGTTCAAGACCAGCGGAGAAGTGGACATTAGGGACATAACGAACGAAGTGGTTGGTATAGTGAGGGATTCCGGATTGAGCAATGGTATAGCATGCATCTTCACACCCAGTTCCACGAGCGCAATTACCACGCTGGAGTACGAACCCGGATTGGTGAAGGACCTTCCGGATGCGTTGGAGAGGCTGTTCCCAAAGAGGGCCCGGTATGAGCACGAGATGAGATGGCACGACGGCAATGGGCACTCTCACGTAAGGGCTTCGCTAATGAGTCCCAGCCTGAGCATACCCTTCGTTGAAGGTAGTCCCGTACTGGGAACTTGGCAGCAGATCGTCTTCGTGGAACTCGACAACAAGGCTCGGAGCAGAAAATTGCTGGTTCACTTGGTGGGCGAGTGACCTTCCCGCTGGAAAGATAACCTTTTTAAGAAACAAGGGGATAGGACTGGCGATGACGGGGGAGTGTTCCGGACCATGGTCCGACGTACAGAACCAGAAGGCGGAGAAACGTTTCAAATTGACACGCGTCGGTGTCACGGGCGTGAGAAAGCCAGTTTCTGTGAAGAGGCCGGACAAGGTCGTCACTCTGGTCATAGTTGTTGATGCTTTTGTTGACCTGCCATCGGACATGAAAGGTTCGCACCTCTCAAGGAACGTGGAAGTGATCGGAGAGATAGTGGACGAGAGCGTCAGGAAACCGGTAGAGAGTATTGAAGGCCTGACATCCGTGATATGCGAATTACTTCTCGAGAGGCATGAGTACGCTTCTCTCTCGGAGACCCACATAGAGGCTGAATACTTCTTGGAACGAAAGACCCCACTAGGCAAGAAGAGCCTGGAAGGGTTCAAGATGTTCTCCAGCGCAACAGCGAAGAGAGGAGACGAACAGGGGGCAAAGAGGGAGATCGGTGTGGAGGTCGTGGGCATGACCGCCTGTCCATGCGCCATGGAGACCATCTGGGAGGAGATGGGGTCTCAGCCCGAGAACGTGCCAATCATCACGCATAACCAGAGGAACAGGACGGTCGTCCAGATGGATGTGCCCAGCGGGTTCGAGATCGAGGCTGAAGACTTGATCGCCATCGTCGAGGCTTCTATGAGCAGTCCGACTTATGAGATTCTGAAGCGGAAGGACGAGGCCGCCGTTGTGCGGAACGCCCACGAGAACCCCAAGTTCGTCGAGGATGTCGTGAGGGGGATTCTCTCCTCGGTACTGGACAAGTACTCCGACTTCCCGGATGAGGCCTCCGTTCGGGTCAGAAGCGAGAGCGAGGAATCCATCCACAAGCACAACGCCTTTGCCGAGAGGGTGACCACGTTCGGTGAGCTCAGGGCATGACGCTCCCAACTATGGTCGTCGTCGTATAGAAACGGTTATTTGCTAGATATCCGTTGGCTGTTCTGATGACACTCATCGGTGGCTGTCACATATGCTCGGCTCCCGCTCTCAATGCATGTGCCTTTTGTGGAAAACTGGTTTGCCGGGAGCATTACGATCCCCAAACAGGGCTTTGCCATCCGTGCAAGCAAAGACAAGCATCCAGCGGAAGAGAGGGACCGGTCCTTTAGATCTTCTCGATATTGCCTGGGATTACTTCAGCAACCTCATCGCTTCTTTGGGGTCGAGGTCTATTGCCTTCAAGAGGTAGGTGAGGGCCTTTGACGTGATCATGTCCTTGGTATCGTCGTCCAGGTATTGCTCCATGACGACCGGCGCAACGTTGTGATACTGGATGGCGAACTCGGTGAAGTAGAACGGGGCGTTCTCCGGGTCTGCGTCCGCCGCATCCTTGAAGAATTTCTCGGCCTCATTGAAGTGGCCGTCGTTCATGCAGTAGAGCGCGTAGGCCTCCAGGTACTGGGGATTGCTGGGATCGAGCTCGATGGCCTTCTTGTACCAGTCACCGACCTTCTCCCTCTTGACCTTCGGCAATCCTATTGCCGATTCCGCCATTCCAAAATAGGCGAGAGCGTTACTACCGTCGGTCTTGATTGCTTTGTCGAAGTGCTTGTAGGCTTTCTGATAATCCAAACTGTTGAGACACGTTTCCCCTCTGGCTATTTCCTCGTCCACGTTGGTCATGGTCAACCTCAAGCCAAGATGAAAATACCTTCGATATAACACTTTTGCTCTTGGTTCCGCGCCCTGAGAATAACCGTTCTACAACCGAGGCAGCTTCGAGTTCCTCAGCCAGTCGATGTCGCTGACGTAGATGTCCCTGATGTCGTCAATGCCCTCGTTGACCATGACCAGCCTCTCCAGGCCAAGTCCCCATGCCAGTACCGGATGCTTCACTCCGAAGGGCTCCGTGACCTCCGGTCTGAAGATGCCCGAGCCTCCCAGTTCCATCCATTCGCCCTTGAAGTACACCTCGACCTCCATGCTGGGTTCGGTGTAAGGGAAGAAAGCGGGTCTGACCCTGACCTTCTCGAAACCCATCTTCCTGTAGAACTCTTTGAGTATCCCAATGAGCATGCCCAGGTTGGCCTTCTCTTCCATCACTATGCCTTCGACCTGCTGGAACTCTGGCAGGTGCTTCCAGGTTATGGTCTCCCTGCGGAATATCCGCCCGATGGTGAAGGTCTTGACCGGCGGGTCCGGGTGCTCGGAGAGATATCTGATGCTGTTGACGGTCGTGTGAGTTCTCAATATGGCCTGCCTGGCCTCATCGACGTCCCAGTCGTACCCCCATCCGTCGGAACCTATGTCTCCCCCGCTCTCGTGCATCTCCTTGATCCTGTTGACGAGTTCTTCTGGAGGGAGTTGGAAGGTGTCCGGGTCGACCGTGTAGAACGTGTCCTGCATGTCCCTCGCCGGGTGGTCTTGAGGCTGGAAGAGAGCGTCGAAATCCCAGAAGGCCAGTTCCACGAAGTTGCCGGTGATCTCGGTGAAACCCATCTCTGCGAACACTTTCCTGATCTTCTCTATGTACTGATTGAGCGGATGCTTCTTCCCCCCGTACAGTGATGGGGCGAATGTCCCTACGTCGTACCGTCTGAAGTGAACGTCCTTCCACTTGCCTGATGACAGCAGCTCAGGGGTCAGCTGGGCGACCTCTTCCTTGAGTTCGACACCTATTGACAAAGCTTCTCTGCCCAGGTCGGTGAGGCTGATCTCCCTTCGAATGATCTCCTTCTCCTTGACCACATCCTTTCGGGACTTCAGCATCTTGATTACAACAGGGTCCACATCCCTCTCGGTCAATTCTCCGTCCGCCAGTTTTCTGACCAGTTCCTCATCCTTGCCAACAGTTGAAACCGAGTCCTTCCCCTTGTCAGTGATCTTGATTATGGTCGTACCTTCATCCCTCTCCAGCGTGGCCCAGCCCTTCTTCTTCATCCACCCGATCGCGATGGGAACCTCGTTCTCGGTTACCTTTCCGCTGTTCTTGAGCTCATCCAATGTCAATTCCCCATGGCGTTTTCTCAGAAGCTTGAGAGCCCTTCGCTCGGGAAGGTTCTTGGTGGCCCACTTCTTCTTTGCCAGGGTGTACTTCCTGATGGGCTTCTCTTGGATGGTGACGAGGTTCTTTGACCTGAGCCAGGAGGACGCATTCATCACCTCGACGAGCTCCTTGAACTTGCCCTCTTTCCGTATGATCTCAGGAGTCGCCGTCCTGATGTCCTGAAGGGTGAGAAGTACCTTTCTCTCAAGGTAACTGAGCTCTTCTATGAGATCCTCCACGTTCGTCAATCTCAATCCCTCAACATGAACTCTTCCAGGACGTCCTTGGCCTTCTCCCTCTTCTCCTGGTGGTCCTTCAGGAAGGTCCAGACCAGTGATATCAGGTTCTGCTTGCACTCACCGCACATGATGCTCCCGGATCGGCATTCGTCGTACCTCTTCTGGAGCTCCTTATCGTCTGGGATGAACATATAGAGATAGTACTTGTAGACGGCACAAACGTCCGGATTCCCGCCCAGTTTCCTCTGTTCTTCCACGGAGACCCTGCCACCGGTGAACGCGTTGTTGATCTTCTTCTTGATATCAGCCTCGGTGTCCGTTGTGGAGATGCTCGATCCAGGTATGGATGATGACATCTTGCCCGATCCCGAAAGGCTCGGCAGTAGCTTGTTGTGTAGCAGAGCTGGTTTGAAGTACCCAAGTTTCTCCGCGGCGTCCCTGGCGATCCTGAAATGAGGGTCCTGGTCGATACCGCACGGGATCAAGCACGGGACGTTCCTCCCTTCCAGAACACTTCCCAAGAAAGCCGGTGCTGCCTGCATGCTGGTGTAGAATATCGAACCCACGTTCATGCTCTGGTTGAAGCCGAACACCGCTCTGACGGTGGAGAAGGTTATCTTCTTTGCCACCTTCACGGCTATGGGATACAGGTTGTGTATGTACTCGGTGTCCAGGAAGATGTGGGACAGCTTTGGGTCGAAGCCCAGGGCGATGATGTCCAGGGCATTATCGTAAGCGTACTTCTTGGTCTCATCAAGCGTCTTCTTCTCTTCGAACAAGAACTTCTCGTCATCCGTCAACTGGAAGTAGAACTTGTTCTTGAAGTGGTCCTGAAGCCATTTGCACAGGATCCAGGGCATGAGATGTCCGATGTGAGTGCTGCCCGACGGTCCCCTGCCGGTGTAGATGAAGAATGTGTTCCCCTTCTCGTGCTGATCGATTATCCAGTTCATGTCACGGTGGGAATAGAAGATGCCTCTCCTGAGCATCACATGCAGCGGTGAAGCGTGCTTCTCTATCCTCTGAAGAACCTCATCGGTGACCTTTTGGGTTCCGAACTTCACTATCAGTTTGTCGTAATCGACTTCCCCGGTGACTTCCCATGGTGTGACGATGAAATCTTCTGGCATTGGGTTCGGCTTCTTAATATGCTCAACGATAATAATCCTTCGCCTTTCGGCAAGCACGTACGAATTCAATACGAGGGAGGTCTTGGAAGGGGTAAGGATAATATGGGGGTAAGGGGATTCATTTCTCACTTCGAGCCGGTGGGAACGCTTCCCAAGAACGATTGCTCGAAGAAGAACACGGGAGGGTAATGAATGAGTGTATGTCCAACATGTAAGGGTCAACTGAAGTGGATTGAGAAATACGGCAAGTGGTACTGCTACAGCTGCAAGAAGTATGTCGCGGCCCAACCAGTGGCCGCGCCTGTTCCACTGCCAACCGCGTCACCCATCTGGTTTCAGAACGCATACAGCATCAAGAAGAAGGTCTTGTCTGTGTGGAACAAGTACTGGATCCAGGACCAGAGGGGCAAGATGTTAGGCTTCTCCAAACAGAAGATGTTCAGACTGAAGGAGGACATCCGGGTTTACACCGACGAGAAGATGAAGCAAGAACTCTTCAAAATCAAGCAGCAGCAGATATTGGATCTGTGGGCGACGTTCGCGGTCGTAGACACCAAGACGAACACAACTCTCGGCTTCATCAAGAGGAAGGCGCTGAAATCCGGATTCGTGAGAGATGAATGGGAGGTCTACAACGCCCACAACCAGCTGATTGGCGGCATACATGAGAAGACGGGTCGAGGGATGGCCAGAAAATACATGCCTGGCGGTAAATTGATACCTGAGAAGATGACCTTCGAGCTGAACAACGTCCCAGTGGCGAAGATCGACCAGAAGTTCAAGATCATCGGAGATATCTGGAATCTGACCTGCACTGGATTGCCGCAGGACTTTGACCGCAGAGTGCTTCTTGGAAGCATGTTGCTGATGGGAATGATCGAACGCAAGCGCAAGTAGGTCGTAGGCAACCGGGGTCTCGATTATCATTTAGTATACTCTTACAGTTAACCTATTAATACCGCTGAGGGAGCTCCTTCTCTTGTATGGCGAGGACGCTCCGGCCGGGTTATTTGGATGAAGATAAGCACGAAAGGTCGAAGAGGTTGGAATGGTTCGATCTGGATAAGGTCCAGAACACAAAGGTCCTGGTCGTCGGTTGCGGTGCCATCGGCAACGAGACGGTGAAGAACCTCATACTGGCCGGCTTCAAGAAGATCACGCTGGTCGACATGGACCGGGTCGTGCGCTCCAATCTGAACAGGTGCCTCTTCTTCGATGATGATGACGCAGAGAAGAAAGAACTCAAGGCGAAGGTGGTCGTGGAGAAGGCCAGGAAGCTCGAGAAGGACCTGGAGATCGAATACAGATCTGAAATGATACAGGACCTGCCGGATGATTTCATTCCCTCTTTTGATTTGGTGCTCGGATGTCTGGACAATGTCGCTACCAGGCTCCATTTGAACGCTCATTGCTACATGCACGGCATACCATACGTGGACGCTGCCACTCTAGGTTTCGTCGGAAAGGTCCAGGTCGTGCTCCCACCGGAGACCCCTTGTTTGGAATGCGGGATGAACAAGACACATCTCAAGATAATGGGGGACAGGTTCAGCTGCACGGGTGTGGAAACTACGTATCACGAGCCAAAACTGGCCGCAGAGATCACCACTACCAGCGTGGTTTCTGCCATCCAGACCAGGGAGTCGATCAAAATAGCGCTAGGTTTGCAGGCAGATCTTGTGCAGAACGTTTTCTACTACGATGGAATGAGGAATGTTTCGGACGTTCTGGAGCTTGACGAGAACCCAGAATGTCCACATCACATGCACGAAAAGCAGGTATCTACAGCAGACCGGCGTTCTTCAGCCCGTCAAGCACCAGAAATGTAGTGTTCTCCTGACGGCTCCGTCCCCAGCTCCCATCCTTGTTCTGCCTTCTGACTATTGATGGCAGCACTCTCTCGATTTGCATCTTTGCCACTGTCTTCTTTGATCTCGATAGAGCATGGAACGTGTGGTAGAACGGGAACCCTTTCCATGCTCCCGTCTTAGTCTGGATATCTGCCAGGCTCTTGATGCCGTTGGCCGTGCGCTTGGAGTTCGCGCTCTTGGGATGCTCGATGAGCATTCGCAGAACGTTGATCGTGCACCAGGAACCGCACCAGTCCGGGGTCCAGAACTTGAGGTAGGAATCCACTGCCTTCTGAACCTGCTTGTTTCCATCCATACCGTACAGGTGGAACAGATGGACCGCGTATGGTGTTGTGTAGAAGATTGTGCAGCCTGGTCCGAATTCTCCGTAGAGAGTCTCACGCATTGTACTTGATTCCTTTCGGTTGCTGGAATAGAAGAAACCTGGGTACTCTCTGTAGTTGTAGGTCTGATTCGACAGAAGCCAGTTCAGTCCTTTCTTGACGTTCTTGTCCTTCTTGTCATATCCGAGAAGGCTCAGGTTCCAGAGGTTGTTCGCTGTATCTACGAAGAGGTCGTTCCAGCTGCCGTTTCTCGATTGACCAGATACGAGTTCATTGTGGATTGACTTCTTCGTTTTGATGTCACTTCTAGATTGTGCTCCAGAGATCAATTCCCTCAGATAGACTCCAATGGGTGTGTCAAGATTCGCGACGTAATCTCCCGGATCAACCTTGAGTTGGCCTAATGAGTTCTTCATTGCTCCTCACCCAGTGGGGAATCTGATGTTGGTAGTTTAACGTTTGCTTTGGGAAGATTGCGGGTGGCTTATGTCCTGGATTCATCGTCAATTCAGGGAAAGAAAGATTAGGCTCTTGAAGTATAGAGTAAGTTGGAGGGCCAATGCAGATCTGCGATAGTTGTGGTCGAGAAGTGTTCGGCGGTGCAGGCACCTGCCCCAATTGCGGAGAGAACTTACCCCTTCGTGTGAACTCTGGGTCTCCAAATGACACTGACAAATCTCAGGACAAAGCAACCGAAATCTCTCTCTTGGCTGGCCTCATCCTAGGGTTTGCGTCTTGGATTTTTCTTCAATTCGCATGGAGCGCTCGAATCTGGCTCGACTACTGCGAGTCTACGACATACTTCTGGCTCTTCGTCTTCTTTCTCGCAGGAGCAATATCTTCCTTTCTCAGGAGGATGTACTACATCGCATTATCATCGGCGCTCACTGTCACAATAGTCGGAATCATCTTCCAGCTCGAAACCTGGGTTTACCAACCTGCGAACATATTCCTGATCCTCGCAGTTCTTGGCATCCTGGCGACGTTGATTCTGGTAAGATCAAGGAGCGAATTCAAGAGCCGACCAGAGTCTAACGGTAAACCGACTGAAGGGAAAAAGACCCTTAAAAGAATCGGCCCCGGTGGAATTGTCCAGAAGGTGCTGGCAGTGCTAATTGTAGCTGTAGTTCTTGCCGTCGTTTACTTCTCCTACGGTGACTGTGATCGCTCAAACCCCAAGAAGGGCTATTATGAAGTCCAAGTGAGCATGCCGTCGGGTGCAGACTACGAACTGATTGTGCCCATCCCAGTGAACAGATCTTTGGTTGTGTGGGAATTGGTGAATTCCATGAAGATAACTAATGGCAATGCCAGCTGGGAGATTGTTCAGACATCATTCGGACCCGGATTGAGAATCACCGGAAGCGGAAATGCCACTTTGAGATGTGAAGACTTGGAAGATGCAACTATGTTCCGCTTTCTTTCTCCGCAGAACCGGTCACTAAGTGAATGGGGACGAGGGTGGGAAATGCCATTTCTTGTTTTCGCAGATGTCAGTGGGTCAGAAGATGCGCTGGGATTCAGTGTGGTTGCGGATTATTACTCAGCGTGGGGGGGTGTGACGACGACTTTGGAATCGGAACCCGGAGATCTAGTCGGTGGATGGCAAGTTGTGTGGGGTGCACAGGAAGAATGGGATTACTAAGAACTCTGCCAGCTAACGGTGGAAGCTAAGATTCACTATCGATACCCAGAACGAAACCGTTTTATCTTCTCCCCAGAGATTCCCCCCCTGAGGGATATGACAACCAGAATCAAAGTGAAGAACGCGGAGACAGGGGCATCTGTGGACATGGACCTTGAACAGGACAACACCGTCGAGGAGATCATAGAGAGCGCCGCGTCGTACTGGGAGAAGCCAGCAGGTGCCTATGTGATCCGAAAGGGTAAGCAGGTCCTCAGGGGCCAGGCGACCATCATGGACGCCGGAATCCTGTCAGAAGATGTTCTTGAGTTGATCCCCGACCCGGAAGGCGGCCAGTAGGCCAAAGGAGATCGGATGCCACTACCTGCAGATGTCCTTCGAGATAGAGTGAGGAATGAACTTCTCATGTGCCAGCGTCAGCTCCATCATATCATGGAGGTCTCCGACCCGGAGTTCCACGAGTTCCCTTTGGAAGTGGAAGTGACCATGACCAAGACGCCCGGCCCGATATTGCTGGACGGCAAGATATCCCACCTGTTCAACCACAAGCTCAAGATGATCATCACCGAGGAATACCCTTACGAGAAACCCATCGTCAAGTGGCAGACCGAGATATTCCATCCCAACATCATGCTACCGGGTGACGGAGGTTACGTTTGCACCAGGCTTCTGGACGACTGGAGCTTCTCTTCGAACCTTCTCAGTTTCATCAAAGGGGTTGAGTCCCTGTTGGTGAATCCGAACCCGGGGAATCCCTATGGCAGCGACTCCTGCACCAGGGCAGCCGAGTATTTCAACACCCACGAATACAGCCCCCCAGTTGTTGTGAAGAAGAAGAACCCGCCAAAGATAGTGAAGTGATCAAATGAGCGCACCCAAGGTAATCAGCGAGACAAAGAGGGAGGTCAAACACAACCCCCCGCCACCTGTGACCCACACCAGAAAGCACTACTGGCTGGCGGAAAGCAGTGAGGAACTCTACAGGGGCATCGTTCTTTCATCCGGTGTCTTCCCGGTCTACATCTCCAAAAAGGCCGAACAGAGGATCAGGAACCACGCCCTGAACCACGGGGACGACGGGGTCGAGGTCATGGGCTTTCTGTTGGGAGAGGTCTTCGAGCATATGGGTACCAAGTATACGATAGTGAGAGATGTGGCGACGACGACCCTTGAAGCTTCTGAGGTCTCGGTCAAGTTCGACCAGGGGAACATGGGGGAGCTCTTCGACCAGCTGGACGGTTCGGGATTTGATTACATGATAGTCGGATGGTACCATTCTCATCCCGGCCACTCTTGCTTCATGTCCCCGACTGACATCCGAACGCAGAAGTCCATGTTCAGGGAGGGCTACCACTGCGCCATAGTTGTTGATCCATTGAAATCGGAGATCGAGGCCTACACACTTGACGGCGACGGATACAAGCCGATCCCGTTCACCGTTTATTGGGAAGAATACGAGGATTCCTACGGCAAGCTCCACAAAAAGAAACGAAGGAAGAACTAGACCCAGATAGAATGCCTGGACTTCATCAACTCATCGTTCTGACCCATCTTCTCCATTAGTTCTGCTATCACACCGTCGAGCAGTATCATTGCGGCGTCCTCGAAAAGCGTGCCCAAAGGTGCGAGTTTTCTGGATTCGTCAGTTGTCTCCGTCGTAAGCGGGAATATGACATTTGCGGCATGCGCCAGCTTGGACGTTGTCTTCCCGGTGATCGCTGCCACCTTGGCGCCAACTCTCCTGCAGATGTTGGCCGTCTGAATGGCGGACATTGTCTGGCCCGTTGCCGAGATTATCAGGACCAGGCTTTTATCGTCCACGATCGGAGTCGCTATGTCACCCACGAAGTAGACCATCAGACCTAGCTGGACCAGACGTATGGCAAAGCCCTTAGCCACAAGCCCGGATCTCCCGACACCGTACACGAAGATGTTATCCGCCTTTAGTATGAGGTCTACGACCTCTTTCACTTTCTCCTTATGGTTCGCCGCGAGTATCTTCTCGATCTCTCTCAGCAGGTACTTGGACGAGTCCTCGGAGATGGTCATTTCTTCGCCCCACCGTTCTTCTTTAACGTCTTGCCCAACTTCCTGGACAGAACTCTCTCCAGTATCACCTTCATGTACATGGCGTCATGTTCCAGTAGGGGTGAGCTTGATATTATGGTTATGTCAAGGTTGGTGTCCAAAACCGCTTCGGCCATGGGCTCGAACCTCAGGTCGCCCCTCTTGATGGGCGTGTATCTTAGTTCGTTGCCGCCTTCGTGCTCCACGCCCGAGAAATGAGCGTGATAATGTTTCTTTGTGTGCGGTTTGGCCTCATCCAGTATCTTCTGGAAATCCTCCTTCTTTCTGAGGGAGCCGTTCTCCCTGGAATGGATATGTGAGAAATTGAGAACGGGTACGATTCCCTTGACCTTCTCGCAGAGCGTGACGACCTCCTTGAAGCTCCCGAAGACCTCCTGCCTTCCGCTTGTCTCAACTCCTATCTTCACCTTGATCTTCATCTTTCTGTACCAATTCCGGAGTTCTGTGAGGTTCTTGACCACCCTGTTCATGGTCTGTCTGGGTGTGAGTTCGCCGTAGAGACCCGCGTGGGTAACCACCACCTCGGCGCTCATCTGCTGCGCCATCAGTCCGCCCCACTTGAGGCTGTCCATGCTCCTCACCG
This sequence comes from Methanomassiliicoccales archaeon, assembly GCA_030593885.1. GTDB lineage: Archaea > Thermoplasmatota > Thermoplasmata > RBG-16-68-12 > SOIM01 > JAGLME01. The sequence goes on along the minus strand of JAUVGH010000014.1, from coordinate 22,403 downwards.
TGAGGTTCCCGCCGCCGGCCAGGTCCATGTAATAAGGCGTGTGCAGGCTCAGCTCGATGTCAAGTTCCCTGGCCAGCTCGCCCAGTCTCGATAATTCTGCATAGTCCTTTGCCAGGCCGGACGAGAGGATATAGAGGATATCTCCCTTCTCAATCTTGGAGTCAAGGTCGGTAATGGCCTTTTCCTTCTTTCCCTCGTGCCTGTTGATCTCCACTATGATGTCGCCCTCGATCTCCCTTGGTGTGAGGCCGATCTCTTCCTCCATGGCATATCTTTCGCCGAGGTTGACTCTCACAAGCTGGACTTCCATAGCCGTCAGGCCTAGTCTGTGTACGTCCTCTATCCCGTCTTTAAGAGTGCGACCCTTGCAGGAAAGAGGGATGCCAGAAGGGCCAAAACGAATCATTGAACTTCTCCATCCTCCATGAAATTAAGAACATTATAATTACTTGCGTCCCATATAAATATCTTTCGATTTTGACACCGAGAATGGTGATATGCTCGGTCCCCTGCCAGAACCCAAACGTTTATTATCCGATGTTCCTTTATAACGCGGCCAGAGGATTTCCTGATGAAAAAGCTCAAGAAAACCAACGTGAACCTCTTAAGATTGGTAGAGGAGCTGAAGACCCTCTCATACAAGAAGAAGGTCAACATTTGGAAGGACGTAGCCACGAGGCTGTCCAAACCCTCCAACAACTGGGCCGAGGTCAACATAAGCAGGATCGCAAGGCATGCCAAGAAGAGGGAGATAATACTGGTGCCCGGGAAGCTCCTGGGTGCTGGGAACATTGACATACCTGTAACGGTCGCAGCCTTTCATTCCTCCGAATCCGGCAGAAAGAAGATTGAGGGTGCCGGTGGAAAGGTGTTGGCCATCGAGGAGCTGATGAAGGCCAAGCCGGACGGCAGCAACGTCAGGATCATGGGATGAGATTGATGACAGTCATAGATGCTAGCGGACATGTGCTTGGTCGTCTATCCAGCTTTGTCGCGAAGAGGCTTCTCGAAGGTGAGGAGATCCACATCGTCAACTCGGAGCAGGCGATAATCACTGGAGATTCGGATAGCATCTTCAAGGAGTATCAGACGATCAGGAAGATCGGCAGTCAGCGAAAGGGCCCTTTCTACCCGAAGAGGCCAGACCGCATTCTCAAGAGAACAATAAGGGGGATGATCCCCTACCAGAAGCCCAGAGGAAGGACGGCATTTAAGAGGCTGAGGGTGTATGTCGGTGTCCCTTCGGAACTCGAGAAGGAGAAGCTCGAGAGGATAGAGAAGGCGTGCGAGATCACAACCCCACGATACATCCAGCTCGCAGACCTATGCAAGAGGCTCGGAGCCAAGTTCTAGGTGGTAAGATTGGCCAAGGCGATAAACACAAGCGGGAAACGGAAATCGGCGATCGCTCGAGCGACCGTCAAGAGCGGAGTTGGGAAGGTCAGGATCAACAGGAAACCACTGGAGCTAATGGACCCAGAACTGGCAAGATTGAAGATCATCGAGCCGCTGGCCCTGGCGGACAAGTCCTTGGTGAACAAGGTGGATATCGATGTCATCGTCTCCGGCGGAGGCATCATGGGTCAGGCCGACGCCTGCAGGACCGCAATAGCTAGAGGACTGGTCGAGTATCTGAGGGTGAACAAGCCCAGAGGTTCGGACTTCAAGGCACTGGAGTCCGCGTACAGGCAGAGGGACAGGAGCCTTCTGGTGAATGACCCGCGAAGGAAGATGCCCAAGAGACCCATGGGACGTGGCGCAAGAAAGAAGAGGCAGAAGTCGTACAGGTGAATGAATGATAATCCCGGTCAGATGTTTTACTTGTGGAAAGGTGGTCGCTTCGGCATGGGAGGAGTTCCAGCGGAAGTCTGAGGCAGGAGAGGACCCAAAGCAGGTCCTCGATTCACTTGGATTGAAGAGGTACTGTTGCCGAAGGATGATACTGTCCAACGTAGACCTTATCGATGAGGTCATGCCCTACGGTTAGTCCCGTCCAGGATGTTGGACGAATATCTCTTTACACGATAACAACCTTAATCCGCCAAAGGGCCCGTGGGGTAGCTTGGTATCCTTCCAGCTTGGGGTGCTGGTAACTCGAGTTCAAATCTCGACGGGCCCATTCTTCTGGGAAAAATCAATGGTGGTGATGGTGCGGTCCCACCGGTGCCAAGTTGGCGAAAGCGCCTATCACGACCTCGCTCAGGGCCGGGTGTATGACCTGGGTTCTGGTCAGTGGCAGGAAATCTCCACGCTCTGCGTTCATGAGGTCGACCACCAGCTGCACAAGATCGGCCGCCTCAGGTCCTATGATGTGCGCTCCAAGTATCCGCTTGCTCCCAGCATCCACGATCACCTTTGCGACACCATCCTCCTCGCCCATGGCGTATCCCTTTGCAGTATCTATGTATCTCTTGATGCCCACCAGGATCTCATGATTCTCCTTCGCCTCGGCCTCTCTCAATCCGACCGCGCCTATCTGGGGGTGTGTGAATATTGCGTGAGGGACAGCATGTTCATCAATGATCTTCCTTCTGTTCTTGAACTGGTTCGACCACACCACCTCGGACTCGTAGTTCGCGGTGTGGCGGAACTGGTACTTCCCGGTCGCGTCCCCCATGGCATAGATGTTCGGTTTCGTGGTCATAAGGTACTTGTCCACTCTTATCCAACCCTTTTCGTCCGTCATCACTCCCGTCTTCTCCGGTTTCAGAAGGTCAGAGTTGGACATGCGACCGGCTGCCACCAGTATCTCCTTGCCCTTGAACTTGTAATGCTTTTGGTCGGCCAGGTTCTTGGCGATCAATGCCTTCTCATCACCTTCCATGCTCGCCGAGGTCACCTCATGATGCGTGTAGATTCTGACATATTTGGACAACCTGAGCTTCAACAGTTCGGATATCAGTGGCTCTTCCTCGGGAACCAGCTTAGGGTTCCTACCGATGACCGTCACCTTCGTTCCAGCACTCGAGAAGAAATGAGCGAATTCCACCGCGATGTATCCACCGCCCACTATCAGCAGGCTCTCCGGGGGCTCCTTTATGTCGAAGATGTTCCTGTTCGTAAGGAACCCGACCTCTCCGAGGCCCTTTATTGGAGGTATGAACGGTCTGGCCCCCGAGGCGATCACGACCTTGGGAGCGGTAATCGTCTTCGTGCCCACCTTCAGGGTGTAGTCCGAGACGAACTCCGCGATCTGGTTGTAGAAATCCACGTTGGGGTCCCTCTTGACGCCCTCCTCCATCGCATGTCTGTCCTCCAGGACTATCTTCCATGTCCTCTTCATGAGGCGATCGAAATCGATGCCCTCTATCGTGGCGTAGAGACCGATCTTCTCAGCTTCTTGGACCGTCTTGATTATGTCGGCCGGGTGTATCATCACCTTGGAGGGAATGCACCCCCTGTTGAGGCATGTACCGCCCATGGGGTCCCTGTCAATGACCGCCACCTTCAAACCATCTCTTGAAGCCTTGGAGGCGACATTCATACCCGCTCCAGACCCTACAACGATCGTGTCGTACTCGATCATCCAATCCCCATCTGGAGATTGACTCTATTAATAAAACCCTTTCGTTCCCTGGCTGGAATTCAATTCTTCCGAAACAGTTAAATTCACATGGTCTGATTCTTTCCGCGATGAAGAAGATAAAGAGCGGGGTCTATGGGCTCAACGCTCTTATGGACGGCGGGGTCAACGAGCATACAACAACGGTCGTCATCGGTTCTTCAGGCGCCGGCAAGACAACATTCGCCACTCAGTTCCTGAGAAGGGGTCTGGAGGAGGACGAGGACGCTGTCTTCATCACGCTGGACGAGGCGCCCGATCAGATAATTAAGGAAGCCCGTCTCATGGGCTGGGAGGATGTCGAGAACTACGTGGATGAGGGTGTGCTTGTCTTCGTCGACGCCGGAGGGAAGCAGTTCTCACAGTTCATTCAGAAGGAGCTGGCAGAATTCGTGGATGATTGGGCGGGACACAAGGCCCGGATCGTAATAGATCCTCTTACGCCTGTGCTGTGGTCGGTCAAGGAGAAGTACGAGCAGAGGGAGCTTGTCTCATTCCTGTTGAGGGAGACCAGGAAGATAGGGACAGTTCTTTGCACTCTGGAGGAACATGGAACACTCGGGGACCTCAGCGGTCCGGAATCGGTCATCCCCATTTACCTCGCCGACAACGTCATCCATTTGCGGTATGCCAGCCATGAACACCCGGAAAGGAGGGAACTCAAGATAATCAAATGCAGGAGCAGCAAGCACAGCAGGTACTGGCATCCATACGGGATAATGAAGGGAGCGGGTCTCTACATCAAGAGGCAGGAGAACAATGCGGCCGAAACCGTCCTGGAGTCTCATCTGGACTCCATCGTGAAGAAGAAGCTCGAGAAAGCTGGAAAGGACGGTGCACCCAGGCTATCCGGGAAGGCGCTGACCAACCTGCTGAGAACAGCGGAGATCCTGGCGGGCGAGAAGTTCTCTGATATCAAGCCAGAGGAGCTTATCAATCTCATACTTGAGGAATACGGCCTCAACGAGAGCTAGTTGGTCTTTCTATGCCTAAGAAGCTGGGGGAGGCGCTCAAATCGGTCGTGGGTGAAGGATACGGGGAAGCAGAGGAGAAAAAAGGTAGGCAAGAATCCGTTCTCATGAACACCAACAGGCAGTTGATATTCCAGTTCCTGATCTTCCACCCTTGCTGCAACATGAGGAAGGTGGCGAATGAGCTCAAGATGAGCCCTCCGACAGTCAAGTGGCACCTCGACAAGCTCTCAGATGGAGGATATGTCAGCTCCTCAATGGTTCTGAACAAGAAGGTATACTATCCGACCATGATGATACCTGAGGGGGATATGGTTGAAATCATGGAAGCGGTTAACCGGGACAAGGTCGGGATGACATTCCTATCCATCGTGGAGAACCAGGGCTCTACACAGGGCGAGATCGCCAAGACGATGGGCGTGAGCACCCAATCGGTCAGAGGATACATCTCGCTACTGGAGAGGCTCGGACTGATAGTCACAATCATTGACGGAAGGCATAGGAGATATTTCCCCTCGGGCAGATTGAAGAACATGGAGAAGACCATGAGGAAGCGGATCCGGAATTTCAGGAAGTTCCTTCTCAAGAAACTCGGAGAGGACAGGTTGAACCCTTCTATCGACCTCTCTGGCAGACGGGAAGCGGAGATAATCATCCGTGTTTCCAGGAAGAAGGGGTCGTTCAAGATCCCTGAGGAGCCATTTACTTCGTCCGTCGTTTCGCTAATAGGTGGTGAGTGACTTTCCTCAACATATTTCCAAGACCAGCAGAATAATGGAATACCTCGTGTCCAGGGGCAATGAGGAGGTCCCGATTGAGAACATCGCGGCTGACCTGAAGATGGACAAGAAGATGGTGGCAAGCATCGCAAGTAGGCTGGTTTCCAGGGGGTCCATTGACAGAGCGTCGAGAGGCGTCTACATCCATAAGCAGCTCAGCGTAAGCGCCAGGACGGTCGAAGCCGTCCTCGATAAACTGCAGAAGACGACGAGGATGACATTCGGCAAGCAGATCTCCGAGAAGATGAATTTTGCTCAGATCAGGGACTTGAAGAGCATCGAAGGACTCGAAGAGGCAATGGCCAGGATGAGGAATATCTTGGGCGTCGCAGGCGCGAACAACCTGTTCCGACTGGTGGTGAAGAGTGTGGCCAGACCAAGCGAGCGCAAGTACATGCTCACTAGGCTGGGCATATCCTGATTCAAAAACAATTATAAAGTCCGGGAGAATTGGGCTTGATGCGGGGGTAGCCAAGAACGGCCAAAGGCGCAGGACTTAAGATCTGGAGATATCCAGATGGGACATTCTGTCTCGAAGGAGTCCGTGGGTTCAAAAGAACGGCCCGTGAGAGCCGTTGTGAAAATCCCATCCCCCGCACTTGTCAATGTCGATAGAAATCCATTGAGATGATGTCCTCTGTGAAGGCAACGCTCTCGTGAGAACCCTTGTTCACTTGAAAAAGCCGAACTTCTTTTTCTTCTTCTTTGCGACCTTCTTTACCGTGCGCTTCTTTGGCGCTTCCTTCTCCTCTGGCACATCCTCTTCCAGCCCCCCATCCTCAATCAGATCGCTCAGAAGGTCCTCGGCAACGATGATGTCCATTTCGTCAGGTTCTTCGAGAGATGGTTCCTCTTCTTCGGGTGGGTTCTCAACTTCTCCAGGGATTGTCTGTTCCACTTCGACCGGGGGCTCTTCCTTCTGCGGTTCTTCATCAAGCGCGCCGAAGGACTCGGTCATCTTATCTACCCTCTTCTTCTCGTCGGCGATGATGGCGGCCACTTTCTTGATCTCGCTCTCCCAGCCCACGAGGTGCTTCTCTTTCTTGCTGAGCTCCTCTTTCAACTGCTCAAGCGCTTGCTCTCTCTCAATCAGTTCATTCTCGAACTCCGAAAGCTCGGCAAGTTTCTGAACCACTTCCTTCTTCTTCAGGTGTAGGTCTACCTCATTCTCCCTGTACAATTCTTCTGCGCACATCCTCTCACAATGACAAATGGATTATAGCAATATAGTATTTTGCCCCTTTGCAGGGTTTTTGAGCCATTTCATTAGACAATCTTCGAATTGTTCCGTCATGTGTTTCATACACTCTGGACGGCGTTTCGTATGTCGCATTATCTTCTTCCGCGAAGTCAAAGACTTTAAGTAGTTCACACCATATCTCACGATGTGGTCCGATGATCAAGCCACTTTCAGTTCTTAACCAGAGCATCAACAGGAACGTCATTGTTGAACTCAAATTCGGGAGAGGGTACAGAGGAGTCCTTGACGGTTTCGATCCTCACATGAACCTCGTTCTAAAGAATGCGCAGGAGCTGGCGAACGACGAGGTGATCAACCGTTACAGCCTCGCGATAGTGCGCGGGGACAACGTGATATACATATCTCCCTAGGTGACCGACTTGACCAAGGGGACGACTTCTAAGGGTAAGAAATCCGGCAAGAAGACCCACATTATGTGCCGGAGATGCGGAAAGCACTCGTATCACATCAGAAGGAAAGCATGTGCCCACTGCGGTTATGGCGCGTCCTCCAAGATTAGGAAATATAGCTGGGCGAAGGAGCATGCCTGACGCGGACAAGCCTCGGGAAAAGTGCGGTGTTGTCGGTATTATCTCTGAGAATGGCTCCCATGCCCCTTCATATCTCTATTTTGCTCTGAGGGCTTTGCAGCACAGGGGACAAGAGTCCGCAGGAATCGCGATTCAGGGTAAGAGAATCAAGTGCATCAAGCATCTCGGCCTGGTCTCGGACGTTTTCAATCCGAAGAACTTGAACAAGTTGAAGGGGAAGGCGGGCATCGGCCACGTGTATTATTCCCAGAAACTCTCCAAACCCGAGAACGCTCAGCCTCACGTGATTCCAACAGCGATCGGTGAGATAGCGCTCGCACACAACGGCGTCATAGTTAACACCGAGGAACTGAAAAGGGAACTGAGGATCCGAGGACACGTTTTCCTCAAAGGCGCCGAAGAGGAGGCAATGGCCTACATCCTTGCGGACGAGATGCAGAGGTCGGACGACATTCTCAAGGCGATCAAGGTTCTCATGAAGAAGCTCAACGGCTCATACTGTTTGACCCTGCTGCACAACGGAAGAGTGTTCGGCATGAGGGACCCGTACGGCATCAGACCTCTCTGCCTGGGTGAGATGAAGGACGGCTTTGTCGTCGCTTCTGAGAGCGTCGCACTTGATGTCCTCAATGCCAAGGTCCTGAGGGACGTGGAGTGCGGCGAGGTCGTGGAGCTGACCCGCGAAGGAGTCGTCTCCCACCAGATGGTCAAGAAGAGCCACAAGGCCCATTGTTTCTTTGAGTACGTCTACTTCGCGAGAGCGGATTCGGTCTTGGAGGGGAGGAATATATATGAGGTCAGGCAGAGAGCCGGAGCAAGGTGCGCCGAGGAGCACCCCGTGGACGCGGATCTGGTGATACCCATTCCGGATTCAGGCAGGTCACACGCCTACGGTTTCTCGCACAAGATCAATGTTCCAGTCATTGAAGGACTGATGAAGAACAGGTACATCGGAAGGACGTTCATCATGCCCGATCAGAAGTCCAGGGACATCAGCATAAGGGAGAAGGTGAACCCCATACCCGACGTCATAAGGGGCAAGAGGGTGGTTTTGGTGGACGACAGCATCGTCCGGGGAACCACGATAACCCGAATCGTGCAGGCTGTCAGAGATGCTGGCGCCAAAGAGATTCACGTCAGGATCGGATCGCCACCGTTGATAGCACCATGCTATCTTGGAATCGACATGGAGAATAGGGAACAGTTCCTTGCCAACAAGAAGACGATCGAGGAAATAAGGGAGGTGACCACCGCCGATTCGGTGGGGTACATAAGCGTCGATGGAGTTGTGGATGCGATAGGAATCCCAAAAGAGGACCTATGCTTGGGGTGCGTTACCGACAAATACCCGCTGGACATCCCATGCGAGATGCATCGCTTCCAGAAGACGCTTCCAGACTACGAGGAATAGCATGAAAGCCAAAGAGTGTTGCGGTTTGGTCGGGATATGTTCAGATTCATCAGTCTCAAGGAAGCTCTTCTTCGGTCTCAAGGTCATCCAGCACAGGGGTCAGGAAGCGGCGGGAATGGCGGTTGCCGACGGAACCAAGATGAGATGGCATAAGGACGCGGGTCTGGTGCACGAGGTCTTCGACAAGGATATCCTGGATGAGCTGGAAGGGAATGTAGGGATAGCACACGTCAGGTACTCGACCACAGGGATGAAGACGGCCGATGAGGCACATCCGATCATGGCGAAGACCACCAAAGGGGATATCGCGGTCTGCCACAACGGAGAGCTGACCAATGCGGAGGCTCTGAGAGATCATTTCAGGAAGAAGGGAGCCGGGCTGGAGGGTCTATCGGACACCGAGTTCATAGTCAGGGTACTTGCAGGTGAGCTGGAAGCCTCGACCGATCCGACCAGGGCCATTTCAAGAACGCTTGCGAAACTGAGGGGGGCATATTCCCTCGCCATACTTATCGGCGACAGGCTATTTGCGGTAAGGGACCCGCATGGCATAAGGCCGCTGTGCCTCGGGAAGATGAAGGACGGTCACGTTATCGCTTCCGAGACGCCTGTACTCGATCTTCTTGATGCTGAGTTTGTCAAGGACCTCAAACCCGGGGAGATAGTGGAAGTGGGAGCGAAAATGGCCAAATCGTACCAGATCCCGACCCCCAGGCACAAGGCGCACTGCATGTTCGAGTACGTCTATTTCTCAAGGCCCGACAACTTCTTGGACGGACAGCTCGTCTACGACGTCAGGAGGAGGATAGGGGAGATACTTGCGGTGGAGAGCCAGACGGAGGCGGACGCCGTATTCCCTGTTCCGGATTCAGGCAGAGCGCATGCGGCTGGCTACGCGGATGGGTCCGTGATCCCCATGGCCGAGGGCCTGATCAAGAACAGGTTCGTGGAGAGGACCTTCATATTGCCGGAGCAGAGGGACAGGGAGCTGAGCGTCCTTTTGAAACTGAACCCCGTCAAGTCGCTGGTTGAGGACAAGAGGATAGTTGTGGTCGACGACAGCATCATCCGCGGAACGACCATGAGAAAGATCACCCAGATCCTGAAGAAGGCCGGAGCGAAGGAAGTTCACGTTCGGATAGGCTGTCCCCCAGTAAGACATCCGTGCTACCTGGGAATAGACATGAAGACCAGGGAACACTTCGTTGCCAATGAGAAGGACGAGAAGCAGATAGCGAAGGAGATCGGAGCGGATTCTCTAGCCTACATCAGTCTCGAGGGCTTGGTTGAAGCTATCGGTCACCCCATGGAGGACCTTTGCTGCGGTTGCTTGATAGGGGAATATCCAGTGCCGATCGAGGGAGAACGGGTCCGCCACCAGGAAACGCTGAAGAAATTCTACTAGAGGAATTAGAAACGTATTTAATCCGTTCATACCATTGAGTTGGGAAGGGCCGGTAGATCAGCTGGAAGATCGCTACCTTGGCATGGTAGAGGCCGCGGGTTCGAGTCCCGTCCGGTCCATTTAACTTAAGGTTAAAATACTACAAAACCCATGCTTCCTGCAATGTCAGATCAACACTATCGCATGGAAGGCCGACTGAAGAGCTGCCTCAGAAGAGTTGAACGGAGCAAGGAGATACTCCCGAAGAACAAGAAGGCAATCAAGGCTTTCACGGATGCATGTACCAGAGAGGGGCTCACTCTTTCGAGTATTGCGAAGTATCTGAACAGTCTGATCAAGATTGCTTCATGGACGGATAAGGGATTCGCCACTTGGAAGAGAGAGGACGTGGAGAAGATCGTTGAGAGAATCCAAAAGGAGAACTGCAGCGAGTGGACAAAGCACGCTCACAAAGTCACTCTCAAGAAGTTCTTTCGCCAACTCATGAAGACAGATGAATACCCTGAGGAAGTCCGTTGGATCAAGACATCCATCAAGAGGAGGAACACCAAGATACCCGAGGAACTTCTGAACGAGAGTGAAGTTCTCAAGATGATAGACCATTGCGAGAATCTCAGGGACAGAGCGATAATCTCCTTCCTTTGGGAGTCAGGATGCCGGGTGGGGGAGCTTCTTTCATTGCAAATCAAGCATGTTGAGTTCGATGAAGATGGATATGCAAGAATCATTATCCCAGAGGGGAAGACCGGACCCAGGAGGTTGAGATGTGTGTCTTCTGCACCCCATCTCAACATGTGGTTGCAGAATCACCCTTTGAAGGATAACAAGAACTCCCCTCTGTGGGTAGGGATCGGGACGGTTGGGAGGAACAAGCCTCTCATGTATTCAGCGGTTCGAAAGCTGCTGGCGAATGCAGCCAAGCGTACGGGAGTGACAAAGGCGGTCAATCCACACAACTTCAGGCACAGTAGAGCCACCTTCCTGGCGAACCATATGACCGAATCCCAAATGAAGCAGTATCTTGGCTGGGTGCAGGATTCCTCAATGGCTGCAGTGTACGTGCATTTGGCCGGAAGGGACACTGATGAGGCGATAGACAGGATGCACGGCATCGATGAGGAGGAGGGAAAGCGGGAGAGCGTTCTCAAGCCAAAAGAATGCCTGAGATGTCGTTTCGTGAACCCATCAGAGTTCAAGTTCTGCGGGAGGTGCACCGCGCCGCTATCGACTGAAGTTGCCCGTTCACTGTGGAAGGAGACGGAGAAGCTTGACGAGATGTTCTCCAAGGTATTAGAGGCTCCTGAGGTTCAGTCCGCAATCATAAAAGCGTTGAAAGAGTTCAGCGGTCAATCCGAAGAGAGTTTGGGATAGTATTTCCGAGCTTGAGATGGCAAAAAGATCACATAGTATTTGGTGCGGGAACCGCAGATTCGATGGGATTCGTCCCGAATTGGGTTCGGAACCCGATCAAGCGCAGTGTTTCCTCATATGCGGCACTATCCTGTTTGGCGACGACTACACTTGTCGAATCCAATCCATAACGCCGGTAACTCAATTGTCGCAGATTCATTTGGTATTGCGGTATGGGAAGGCTGACCAAGAAGGCCCTTAATGGCGAGAAAAGCCAGATTCACGCAGAAAGTTGATATCATCAGCACAAATCGAAGAAGGAGTTTCAAGACCATAGTCATCAGATCAAATGCTTCAGGCGAAGTGTTGCGAAAGATTAGATTATATAGCCAAGAGGCTATTCTCGGACAGGGGGAATCATATCTGCGAAACATTCGGCGGCCTGCTCGATCAGTTGGAGAGGGAGAGCTATACTGGGCCCTGAGACTGCATATCCCATGCGGGATAGCAGATTCGCTATGAACAAGGACCCGTTATGTGTCAGGAGGGAGTTCGTCGACTACCGAAACATCAAAAGGATTCAAATTCGGACTAGGCAGCCTGACGCTGATTATCGTACTTCTCCTCGGTCTCACATTCACATCGGCTGAGAAATTCATGGTGCCTTTGCTGGCTGTGGATGCAGTTATCCTTGTTCTGATGATTCTGGTCATTCTTACTGAGCTTTGGGAGAGTTCCAAACGGCGTTTGAGGGGCTATAGCCTGCTTGTACGAAAGCTTCCTTGGGTTTGGATAATAGCGGAGATTGCCTTAGGTGGCAGTGGGTTGTACTTGACAGTTTCGGGCACATTCCCTTTTGAGTTCGTAGTCCCGATCATATTGGCGATCTTTGTGGTCCTATTGAGTGAGTTGGTGAGACGGATTTCAGCCGAAAACAGGCGGCAGAGAGAATTCGGTTTTGCACTTTGGCTCCTCCATCACGAGATGTCTTCTCACTTGGCATATCGGGACACCATGGTGACCTCGCTGAAGAGGGGGGCAAAGCTCGAGACGCAGAATGGAGAACCATTTCTAACAGCCATTCCGGTCTCTCCCTTGCTAACTGATGCATGGGACATATTCACGACCGCCGGAGGACTGCAAACAATGCTCGACTATGCTCCAGGGAAGACAGTCGCTTTCCTTTTCACCTATTACTACAATGTGAAAGATTTCAATGCATTCAATACTGAACGACAGGGATGTCTGGATTCTCCATTGAACATGTCCGCTTCGCAATTGGGGGTCGCAGTTCGTAATATGAACGCAATCGGAGAAGCGATGGTCGAAAAACTCGAAAAGGACATGCCCCCTTTGTTGAAAGATATGGCTGAGGAGATACAGCAGGTTCTTCTCGATTTGAGACAGCCCCCACTCTGGGCTACTGCGATTCCTGGTCAGGCCGGAGCATTGAAGGCAGTATTGGATAAGGACGCTCGTCGGTATTATCGATGGAGAAGGAATCATGGTCTGACTCACGCACCTCACATGTCCAGCAGGAATCGGCTTCGTAAGAATGATTCGATGAATAGTAAGAACGGAAAGTCCTGATGCTATCGACATCTTTCAGGTAGTCCGAAACCAGTATCCCCCGTGGGATATTCGCTCATCTCACCAAGACAGCCTGCCTTCCTGCCACGCATTCACCAAGGACTCCATAACCTCTGCGACCGTGTATTGATGGAGGAAGGGAGGTATTCCTTCCAGGATCTGCGGTAGGGGCCTGAGTATCCTTTTCATGACCAAGCGGGGCACCCAGCTGTATTCACTGAGTTTGCCGTTTATCAGTTGGAGAAGCTTTTCCTCGTCTTTAGCGCTCAGAGTCATAGCCGGTCAATGCGTAAGGTTCCTGATAATCGATTCGGTTCTCAGGGCGAAGTTTTAACTATACGCATACCAGTTCAGAGACGTACTTATATGGGGGGCCTTAATGAATGAAACGAAGGAATCGCGACAGTCCGCCTCAAGGGAGAAGTTTGAACATCTAAAGGACCAGGCCGTTGAACTCGCTGGCGGAGGATCTCCAAGTTCCATCCTTCTCGCTCTGTCAAAGGAAGGTGATGAGTGGAGACTTGCCTATGGTGAACTTGTCCTCGGCATGGAAGCCCCGGGCGACATTGACTGGAATTGGTCTGATTTCCGCCTGATCCACAAAACCATTGGCCAAGAAGACGCATTGGAGTTAGTGGATCGACTTGTCTCGGGAGGCTCTCTTGCTATTTCAAAGTCAGAGTCCATTGACGCTTCCGGTGAACTCAAGGATGGTATAAGACGACGGAGTGCAAGCAATAGACATCGAGCAAACTGGCCTGTCCGAATATATGGGTATCTTTTGGACAACAACTGCAGAGGGACTTTGTCTCATGATGACCTCTTTGAGCATGGTCTACCCTACTATCCAGATGTGAGTGTAGCAATCGCACATCGGGCCATTTGGTTGTCAGAACATTACCAATTCCCTCAAGGATCTCTTCAGATCTTAATTATAGACAGACGTGCTCGATTCTCCAAAGTCAAGGTGAATGCTAAGAACATTATGATGGAGGTTGACTGGGGACACCTGTCTCCAGCCAAAGCCACTGTCAAATCTTTTGTGAAGCCGTCCAAGGAGGAGGCACGCAATGCTGATATCAGACAGGAGAATGGTACTTACTCCCTACGCGTGGGTGGGCTTCCATACAGCTTCCACGTGGCATTGGTTACTGACGCTGGGGACAAGGTCGATTGGAGGAGTTTTCTCTCTTATTCTGACTGGGGACAAGAAGGAGTAGAAATAGACATCGCCACTGAGGAGTTGAAACTGCTGCTATTGCGGGGAGAGGATGAATCCCTGGAATTCAAAGCCAACACACATAAAGAACAGCGAGATGACGTTTTGGAGTCAGTGGTTGCCTTCGCGAATAGACGAGGAGGAATAATCATCATCGGCGTGGATGACCAAGGAAAAATACTCGATAGCCAGGAGGAGCCGAAGGTGGTGAAGAGCCGTCTGCAGAACTGGATTGCTGATTGCGTGGATCCCCGCGTTGACTTTGAAGCTCGTTTCGTCGAAGAAAGCGGCGTTCATATCATCTACATCAAGGAGTTAGAGAACAAACCATCATTCTTACGAAATCGAGGACCATATATCAGAGCGGGATCGACGGATCGCATTATGACCCGGGCCGAATTGGACGAAGTACAAAGAAAGAGATGATTCTGGTTGTCTGATTTCAGAGCTCCAACTCCAACTCCAGTTTCTCCAGCTTCTTGTCCCTGATTCTCTCCTTCAACGTCTCGTAGAGCTCCCCCACGTTCTTCTTGCAGTCGGCACAGATCCCGCCGTTCTCGGTGAGCTTCTTCATGAAGAGGTCCAGAAAACTCTCCGCGCCGGAGATGAATTCCTTGCTCATCTTACTCGTTACCTCCCCCCGCTCAGGTCTCCAGTTCTGTCGTCCAGGGAGACAATGTGCCTTGCGGGCGAAAGAGTTATGTTGGACACAACATATAAACATCTGAAGGGGAGGAATGTGAAACTACTCTGGAGGGCTACAATATGGTGAAGTGCAAGAGCTGTAACAGAGAGACATCCGTCGTTTCGAACTACTGTCCACACTGCGGCGGCAAGGTCAGGCTCAAGACGAGGATCAAGAAATGGGATCCCACGCCCAGGAAGGCGGCCTATCTCGCGAGAAATCTTGCTTCCCTGGAGCTGGAAACGAGGGGAATAACAAAGGAGAAGGACATTGAAATGCAAATGCTCCAGATGCTAAAGGACTATGACGGGTTCAGGCATCGGTGGTGTGGGAAAAGGGATGTACGAAGCGTCGAGGTCCTCGGGTTCAAGCATGGTCCGGACGCAGAAATCCGTGGAATGGCCCTTGAAGTGAAATACGCCAAACGCTCAGGAGACCTTCAGCGAGCGATCGGACAAGGGCTACTCTACCAGACCCAATATCCTTTTGCGGTGCTTTTCATCGTGGACGGGACACCCGGGAAGAGGATCAAGTCAAGCCTTGGGACGAAAGAGGCCACACGTTTTGTCCGGCGACTCAGGGAGATGGGGCTGTATCTAATCGTGAAGTGATTAGAATTAAGAAGAAGACCCTTCTGGCTGTCGGCATCGTTATCGTAGTCATCACACGAGTAGCCCTAACGATTCGTCGGATTATTAGGAAAGAGAAAGCAAGTCCCTCAAAATCACCTGGCAAGGATGAGATGCCCTGATTTCCGTTCAATTGGAAACTCATTTCCTTTCATTTCTGGTTGCTTCCTTTGACTCAATTTCCTCGATACGCCTGCGGATAGCTTCCTTGACGAACTCAGAGACACTGACGTAGCCTAGCTCCTTTCTTTTCTCAATGATATCTTCCACCTTTTCTATGAGTGATTCTGGTATTGTGAGTCCTCGATAGTGCTTTCTGGTTGTCATGAAACTACACAGATGTTATATATTTGTAGGTCCATCTCATTTTTGTTGGATATGTCCCATACCCGTCCTACACGGGAAAAGAATATATGCACGCAGCATGTTGAGGGATGCAAGCAGTGGCAAGTTGGTTGGAGGGGCTGAGAATATGGAAAATGAAAACGATGTTGAAGATCCGGAACGCATACAGAAAGACAAGAAAGACAGAAAGAAAATTCTGATTGCTGGTGTACTGGCGATTTTGATCATCTTGTCAACCTCGGTAGGACTATTGTTTCTTCTGCAATCGGGCGGAGAGGATGGAAAGGGAGTCACATACATAGGCGCAGTGATTCCATCGGAGTACATCGGTACAGGCACAGGAGGCGATGGACCAGACTACTTCGTTGGATACAGAAGTGACAAAACGAGTCAGGATATGCTAACGTTTGAGATGGAAGGCACAATGAATCCTGAAGATATCATAGGTGGAGAGTTCGAGATCAGTGAGAAGAATGGAGAATACGAATTGGAGGAAGTTGTCACCAGTGATACCGAGGCAGTAAGCATGGATGATATGGATGATGTCATCGGGAGCCTGTTCAAGAACATCGAGGTCAGTTTCACGTCTTTGAGTTTGGTGTATGGAAACTACACTTTTGGCATTGGAACCACTGGAACGGACGACTATGTTTGGGTTGCCCCCGAAGAGTCCTATCCGACATTTTTCAATACCGTCACTGTCAAGGGGGCGGTGTTTGACTCTCTCACCCTAGGAGTCCTTGCAGAGAATTACGCAAGCTCGGTATTTGGCGACGTTGACTTGAACAAGATCTCCGATCTCTCTCAAGACTTCGGTTTAACCTTTAACGGGGTCGATACGAGATTCGTCATGGTGAGCGAACTCACTTATCAGAATCCCTTGTCTATTGTAGGTGATGTGATAGACACCATTACGCCGTCCGACCTCGAAAGACTCGCAGATATCTTCTTCACAGATGGCACTGAGTGGCTCAAGGAGGTGGTGAGCGAAGTTGGCGAGGGACTAGCAATAGTGACAGAGGAAGACAACAGAATCGATAGCAACAAGCTGTGGCTCCTTCTCTATTCATTGGATGACTACTCCAGCTTTCCGGGTATGTGCCGACTTGAAGTTTACGAGTCGGACCTGTCCAACTTGACAAGTAAGGTCAATTCATTGGCCTCATCATCCTTCAATCTGAACCTTGATTTCACCTTTGATGTGAATGTCGGAGTCATAGGTGAAGTGATTCCAGATACGTACACCACGAGATCTGTAACCGGTCTCTGGCAATCTGTTGAAAGGCCGCATACCACCACACTCGTAGAAAGCGTGGAGGTCGAGGGCTACGGAATGGTCGTTGACTTGGCAACTCTGATTCAGAGCCTCGGAGAGGCTTTCGAGCTTCCAGAAAGTACTGTCGATGCACTGAAGACAATAACAACCTTCAAGAATCCAGCATTTGTCCTTTTGCTGGATGAGAGACTTCCTGAGATGTTGAGCGGTTCCGGTACTCCAGCGTGGAAATACGGCTCTGTGGCAATCATCCCCGACTATGAAACTACCGCGTCGGGATTCAGATATTTGAATCTGAAAGGAGTTCTCTATGATCCCGCGCTCTATTTCAACATTGATACTTCACTATCGCACATACCACTGATTGTTGTGGACAGCTATTCAGAGGTGATGGAGGGGTTACAGACCGTGACTGTGAAAGACCTCAAAGAAGGGAACATAGTCCTGAATCAGTTTGGATGGGCGTATGTTAGTATTGATGCAATTACCGTTGGCACAACACTCAAAACGATTGCTGAAGCGTTACCAGGCAATCCCGCTTCTAAAGCGATAGAGGCCTTTCCGTTGGACCTGTGCGCCTATGATGGGTTGAAAGTGGACGGTCTGACTGAGATATATCAGGTGCCTGTTCTTTACCTAGCTGCGGGTCAAGGACCTATGTACTATGGACTTAACATTACAAGCATAAGAGGAATGTACATAGATTCTCAAGCCAATTTGGACAGCATAAATGACTTTCTGCAGGGAAAGATAGTTGGCATTCCTAATTTGGCTATACCCGGATTGGGCGGATTGTCGAACATTACAGAGCCTCTCACCAACTTTATGGACAATCTTCTAGGTTCCGGACTGGGGCCTCCGGGGTATATTCTTGCGTTCTCCATTGAGGAGATAAGTAATTCCCCTCCGGCAATGACAGTGCTCGATCCATCCGAAAATGAGGTTGTTCCTATCGATGATTTCAACATAACCATCAACTCACAAGACAATCCTGATATGGCTCTTTGGGCGGAGATTAGGATCCTCAATGATGGCACAAACATATTCCTTGTTGATATTCCCATTCCCTTCCCAGTGTTGAAGAACGGAGAATGGAGCACGAATGACCCAGTGAACTCGTGGTGGTGGGAGCTTGTCAGGGCATATATCCAGACCATTGACCCTTCATTGATAGGTATCTACACGGTTGATATAATGGTTCACGACTTCGGAGGCTATTCTGCTGAGATATCCAGAAGTTTCACCTTGTCTTCAACGGGACTAGATGATCAGAAACCTGTATCAAGCGTGAATGCCCAACCGACGTATGAAAACAGTATAACCTTCACGGTCTATGCTACAGCCAATGACAACAGAGGTGTGGATGCCGTGGAACTGTGGTATAGCAAAGATGGTGGTGTGTGGACATACTATGGAAATGACACTATACGATTTGACGGTTGGAGCTGGAACTTTGACACGGACATAACGGGCGGTGATGGTTTCTATGAGTTCTATTCCAGGGCGATTGATACTTCTAGCAACTACGAAGATGTCCCATCCGGGAACGATACTTGGACATTCGTAGATACATACACCCCGACCGCCACAGCTACTGGTCCTGGGACGGTCTCAATGCTGACGTTCGATGTGTTCTACAGCCTGAATGATCCTGCACCGTCGAGTGGTATCGCAACAGTTACACTTTGGTTTACCACAAGTAATGGATTCATTTGGACTATGGCTGGGAACGACCCTGATAGCACGAGCCCGATACAAGTGACTGTTTCCAGCGGAGGAAACTATGGCTGGTACTTTGTTGCCACGGATAACGCTGGGAATTCCGAGAATATTCCCTTTTTAAGTTTGCCAGAGTTCACAACATATGTAGATGTTGATTCTGGAGATGATTTCGGTAGTGCCACAGATGCAACTGGAGAAACGGGGTGGAGTGAAGACTTGGGCGGTTCAGACACAGACGATTACTTCAAGATATGGCTTGATGTTGGACAGACCCTCTGGGTGAACATGACTGGAGATCTGCTGACAGACTTCGACTTGTACCTCTATGACCCTTCGCAAACAGAGATAGATTCATCCTTGAATTTTGGCAGCACAGAAAGTTTAAGCTGTACGGCTACCGTCCAGGGATACTACTACGTGCAAGTGTACGATTGGGGTGGTATTTCAGGAAGCTATACTCTGACTATAGAAGTTCTGTGAGTCTATTCGTGTTGATGCTCGCTGGCGATACGCAACTTCTCGTTGTTATGGATAAGGGAGATTGAGAGTTGGCACAAACTCCCTTCGAGGCTAATGTGGAAGAGTATTGGGTCAGATATCCATGAATTCGGATATGAGTGGGTGATAACTAGATATAGTCCCTTTAAATCCATTTAGATGCCGCAAGAAGCTCCGAGACTCATTACAACGGGATGTGGTGGTTCCCAGAAACCCCCAAATGGGGGAGAAACAAGAAGGAGTCGGTGGCATCCATATACGCATTTGGTCCTGCTCTTCGACTTATCGTATAGGGTATCGAAATTGAAAACCAACGCTTCCTATGGACCCTTAAGAAATGGAAAGAATGTCGTTGTCCTCATTGAAACACGACAATAAAGGTCCTGACAGGTCACTCAAAAATGTCTAGCCAAAAGAAGAGGAGGAGTTCTTCTTGTTCCGGTCTGGGGTGAGATTGGCTCGGGATCTCCTGTCCTCATTCTCTGGTTATCCGTGTAATGGAACGGATCAAATACTGCACCCATCCTTTCCGCTTGTAGGACTCGTATGGTATCGCTGCACTCAAAGGCTGTCCCGTCGTTGAACATCCCCGTTATCGTTAAAGCGGCGTCATACCCAAACCTGCCAGCTCCTCCGCCCGATACGTTCAGTCCTTCGATGTATTCCTGAACCGCAGTTCTGTCGAACTTCACCATTAGGTCCGGAACACCGTCCTCGTCATAGTCCCCGATCTCAGTCGGCCACATCTCGGCAGGGATCGTATCGTTCAGCAGGACAGAGCTCTTGTCTATGAGCCGGACGTCACATCCTCCAGACATCTCGATGTAGGCTGTGATCCACCTTCCCTTTGAGTCGAGGTTCAGAGTGTCCGGGTCGATGTCAACCTCCATATCCAGCCTCCATTTCTGAGAGTACTTCACAGTTACATAATCCTCGTTGTTTATAGTGATATGGCAGTACCCAGTCACGTAGACATTTCCCTCAGTATCCAATCTCAAGGCTCTTGACCGGCAGTGGAGACCTGACGGGTCACTGTAAGTTGCCATCCACAGCTGATTACCGTCCGAGTCATATGCGACAATTTCGTAGACGTCTCCGCATCACACGCGTCGGCCGAAGCCCGGAGGCCTCTTCAGCGCTCTGTCCAAGGCGTCCACAGCAACTGCGACAAGAACACCTTTTTCTGACAAGCGAAAGAATGATACTGTCGTCTTCCCCCTACGACGTTCCTCTCGCACGAGGATTCCCTTTGACTCCAACGATGCCAGGCAACGGTACGCCTGATGGGGTGAGATGCTCAATTCCTCAAGCATTCTTGTTATGCCTTTGTATCTTCTGCTGAGCAAATATATGAGAACAGACATGCAACCCTTCGGAAGCTCGGGGAGGTCCTCCATCGTCATACCTAGCGACAACCTCAGAATCTCCCTCAGATTTCTTACAAAATCTGCCACGTAGAGCCCCTTTTCGGAGAGAAAACACTTGTTTTCGAACCGAGGGAACGATCCAGAAGCCTTGATGTCCAATAGTTTGAGTTTCCTGAGTCTTCGGACACTACTCTGTACGGTTCTTCTATTCCAACCCTCTGAAACTATACTCGATGAGGTGATCTTGTCACTCTTTTGCACTAAAAGTAAGATTCTCAAGGCTAAGATTGGTCTCTCGATGGAAGCGATTCCCTCCCCTCTTGATGCCGTCCGATCCCTCCGCTTGGAACTCTGGCCTTGCGTTTAGTATTTACATTTTCCTTTATAAAGACATCGTTACATCTTTTCATTTTGTCTTACCTTTCGTAGCATTGCTACGATTTGCAAGGAAATGATATATGCAGGAACAGAATGGTTGCATTTGGGATTCTCGATCCCGGAGGAAGTGAAAAGTGTATGAAAGACAGTTGCAAAAGAGGAAAGGCAAGAGTAGCGAGAATTGGAACGGTGTCTGCGCTCCTTATGACCGCAGTAGTGATTCTGACTCCCACCGTGTTGGCAACAAACCATCCGTATTTGGTGGGGTTGGGGGTGACTTGGATTAACAACAGCCGGTTAGGCGCTACCGTTAGCGTTGAAGCTGTCCCATGGGAGATAGATGTCGAAGACCGAGACAGCGTCACGATCTACTTCAACTATAGTTATTCTGATAGTCGCACTAACCAAGGCAATGTGGCGACCCACGCATTCCTCCTGAAAGCCGACTATGGTGGAACGTGGTCCAACGGCCACACAGCCTATACATACGGTGGCGGTATTGAGAGTGGCTCAGGCCCTATCCCTCTGACAGTTTACAATGTTTTAGAGGACACCTACATCTGGGTGAACTACTCGGCCAACATCAGCTGCGTCGATGTGCCGCCATACTTTGATTCGGCCAGCTATGGGAATAGCATTTATCTGTACTGAAAGAGCGGGCTTGACCGGACGATCACAATTCCCTCTGGCAGGCGATATATCTGACCTCGTGGAAGCACCAAAATAGCAAGCGTGCCGCACGCTGACCGTGGACACCATTCGCATATGGCAGAACCCGACCTGAGGGCAAGACAACACCGCAACGTTCATGAGGTCGGTCATAGATTAGGGCATTGAGGGATTTCATGAAACGAGCATTCGTTCTCCTTTTCGCTGTTATCCTCCCAATCAGCACAGCGATGGTGCATGTCTCGGTGTATACTCTAGCGCCGGACAGCGGACCGACTGTCGGAGGCGTGAAAGAAGTTGCCGTTCCAATCGTCCAATCCTTGCCCGATGGCCATTTCACCGAGAACCTCGGGCAGATACGGAACGAGGATGTCCGCTTCTATCTCTCGTCCGGGAACGTGAATGTCGGCTTCGCCGTCGGGGCGGTCCTCATGGCGGTCGTCGAGCATGCAGACCAGAAGCCCGATGTCCCTCCCCCCTTCGGTCTCGACGAGTATGTTGCACCTGATGACCCGGTCGCAGCCCGCGGGGTCCTGGTGCGGATCTCCTTCGCCGATTCCCATGTCGTGGAGCCCAAAGGGCGTGGTGAGCTCTCCTTCATGAACAACTACTTCCTCGGCAACGACCCCTCCAAATGGCGGACAGGTGTGCGCAACTACAGGGAGGTGGTGTACGAGAACCTGTACGACGGCATCGACCTGGTGTACGGGGTGAAGGACGGGCATCTCAAGTACGAGTTCCACGTCGGCCCCGGAG
>JAUVGH010000072.1 GCA_030593885.1 Methanomassiliicoccales archaeon | reverse complement strand
CTAAACTCATCATTAGTTATAAATATCAGCATTTACAGAGTATATACTGGTGGCAGTGGGCAGACACCATGGCAGCTTTTACGTATTGCTATGGAGGAGGTATCCTCAAGTATTCTCGAAGAGTGGTAACTCTGAAATGGCCCGGCTCTGAGGTCGGTGAAGTGAATGACCTTCGAATGCTGGACACATGCCCATCTGATCTGACTCTTAAAAGCTCCAAAGGCCCTCCAACACCTTCCCGGATGTGGCTGGAGTCTATAGAAAAAGAGGAGGGGAGAACGGGGGAACTCGCGCCTACCGTCTCTGCAGCAACGAGAATATCCCCTTCCGTGAAATCAAGAAAGCCAAGAACTTCCAGGAGCAGTGGGTAGGCGCGGATATTTTTTTCTCTATTGAGCTACGGCGGTCCATTGGACAATGAGGCCTGCGGTTACTGTCTATTCAGGCGGTGGTGGGAGATAGTCATCGTCTTCGTAGATTTCATCCTCGTCCTCAAGGAGTTCCTCTTCCTCCGGTTTCTTCCTCTTCCGCATCGCAACAGCGACTATCGCGAGGACCACTGCAACGATAATGATGATTATCAGGAGATAGTACATCATCATGTCCTGCTCGTCGCCATCACCATCATCCGGCGGAGGCGGAGCCACGATTGTCGTAGTACCCGATTTATAGTCTGACATCTCCGATTCGATGTCGTCGCCCACTGACCAGCAGGTGATCTTGTAGAAGTATGAGGTGTTCCTCGCCAGTCCAGTATCGGTGTAGGTCAGAGTGGTAACGAATGTCAGTTCGGTGTAGGGTCCTTCAGAGGACGCTGCCCGATATATCGTGTATCCCTTGATGTCTGTTCCAGGTATCACTGTTCCATCAGTGTATGTTGCCGGCGGGTCCCATGTGATCGTCAGCGTGCTCTCGGTCGGGTCGGTGACCCTCGGGGTTGCTGGCGGGCTCGGACCGGCTACGATATGGATGGTCACCGTATCAGTGCCAGTGTTCCCTGCCCTGTCCGTCACCGTCAGTGTTACATCGAAGTTCCCGCCCCTCACGAATGCGTACGTTGGGGCCACTCCGTATATGGTTTGGGTTCCCAGGTCGAGGAACGTCCAAGTGTAGTTGACAGTGGCATCGAACAGCGGATCGTTGTCGCTTGACCCCGAGCCGTCGAAGGTGACAAGGGTTCCCTGATCCACGTTTTGATCGAGTCCTGCATCTGCGACCGGGTCCTGTGTATCCTCAACTACGAAAGTGCCCAGGACCGAGTTCGGGTTGTTCTGCGCATCAAGTGCGAATATCTCGAAATCGTATGTCCCCAGTTCTACCTGGAAGGTGTTCTGGTAGGTGAACCAGCCATTGCCTGCGTCGTAGCTCATGGAGACGTTCTCGAACAATGTTCCGTTCGGATACTGCACAGTGATCCACACAAGGATGGTTGACGTGGCGTCGAAGTTGTCCGTTACCGTGGCCGTGACGTCTATCGCCCCGACCTCGATCTCCTGCGGAGATGTTGTTACTATGTTGGTGATGTCTGGAGGTGTTGTGTCCCTAATGACGAATGAGCCGCTGTCAGTTCCCCAGTTGCCTGCCGGGTCGGACGCCCATATGGTGAAAGTGTATGTGCCCAGCATGTCGTAGGATGTCAAGAAGTAGAACTTGTTGGAGCCCCCGTGGTAGTCCATGGTGAAGTTGCCAAAGAATCCCATTGCGGGGTCGGTTATCTCCACGTTCGCGGTCTGAATGACACCCAGGTTGTCCTCTATCCTCGATGTGATGTTGACGTTGCTGTACACCTCTTGCGGGTCCGGTGTCGCCGTGGTGAGGATCAACGTCGGTGAGACCATATCCTCGATCACGAAGGTGCCCGTGTAAGCTCCCACGTTGCTGCTGGTGTCCCAGGCGAATATGTTGTAGTCGTATGTACCTACAGTGACGTATGCGGAGTCCCAGTAGTATCTCCCGCTCGCGGCGTCGAAGTTCATGGTGGTGTTCCCGAGCGGCAGTGAGTTGGGATCGACTACCACCAGCTTGACTATGAGCATCTGGAAGTTGTCGGTTATCAGTGCGGATATGTTCACATTCCCGCCCACGTTCTGCGGTTGCGGGTCCTCCGTCGGGCCGGATATCAACGGTCTTGTCGTGTCCTGGATCACGAAGGAGCATGCTCTTGAGGCCGGATTGCTGCTCGTGTCCATCGCCCAGATGGTGCACGTGTACGTTCCAAGCATATCGTACGCCTGCTCGTAGCTGAACACCCCTGTCCCCAGGTCGATCATGCTGAAGTTGCCCACTGATCCCGCGGTCGGGTCTGTGATATCGATGTACACGCTTTGGACCTGGTTATTGTCGCTCACGCCGACGGTGACGTTGACGCTCCCGTACACCTCTTGCGGATCCGGTGTTGCTGTCGGAGCCCCTATGTTCGGTGGTGTGAGATCAACGATGACGAAGCTTCCAGTATCGATCGCAACGTTCCCAACGCTGTCCCAGGCGGTTATGGTGAATGTATGGGTTCCTAGCTGGGTATAGGCCTGTTGGTACCAATGTGTAGTAACTCCGGCTGTCATGGTGGTGTTGATTATGGAGACCATTAAGGGATCGAAGACCTCCACGTAGACGAGATCGAGCAAGAAGTTGTCAGAGACCTCCGAGTCTATCCTAACAAGACCGCCAGCGTCCTGCGGGTCAGGTGACGCGATGGTGTTCAGCAGTGTTGGAGGTGTCGTGTCCTGAATAAGGAACGATCCCAGAACTGCCGCCACATTGCTCCTTATGTCCCTGGCGTAGATGGCGGTGTTGTACGTTCCCAGCATGTTGTAGGCCTGCTCATATGACCAAGTCATGGTGCCCACATCGTAGACCATGGTGAAGTTGCCGACCAGTCCGCCGATGGGATTCCTTATCTCCACCTTCACCTCTGCCAGCTGGTAGTTGTCCGTCACATCCGCCGAGATGTTGACGTTTCCGTAGACCTCCTGCGGGTCCGGAGTCTCGGTCACACTGGATATCATCGGTGGTGTGCTGTCATCGATCAGGAATCCTTGCTGAGCCTTTACCCAGAGTCCGCCGACGTCGGCCGCCCATATGGTGAAAGGATGCAGACCCAATTGACTGTACGATCGTTCGTAGTAGAACCTGCCTGATACCGAATCGAAGAGCATAGAGAAGTTGCCGATTGGCACCGCGAACGGGTCAAGGACGTTCAGCCAGACGTTGTTCACGTCCACCTGATAGTTGTCCGTTACCATCGCGGAGACGTTCAGCGGCCCATTGACTTCTCCCGGGGCCGGCACGTTGGTTATGGCCGAGATTATTGGAAGTGTCGTATCAACCATGTCGAAGTCGCATCCGGAAATGACCTGGTTGTTCATGGTGTCCCTCGCCCAGATGGTGCATATGTACGTTCCGACCATGTCGAAGTTCTGCGTGTAGAAGTACCTCCCAGTTCCCACATCAAAGCCCATGTTGGTGTTGATCACAAGTCCCCCGATCGGGTTCAGTATGTCAATGACAACCAGTTGGACCATGTAATTGTCCGTGACGATGGCGGAGATGTTCACGCCCAGGTGAACCTCCTGAGGTTGCGGCGTCCTTTGGATGCTGGATATAATCGGATCCGTTGTGTCGATTATTGTGAAATTCCCCGGAAGCGAGTCCCAGTTATTATCCAGGTCGGTTGCCCAAACAGTGTAATCATAGTCTCCCAGCTCCCAGTAGGCCCTTTCGAAGCTGAACTCGCCTGCCAGCGAGTCCCATATCATGGAGAAGTTGCCCACGAGTGCCAAAAAGGGATCGATGACCTCCACGTAACCCTCAAAGACGAAGTAATTGTCCGTGACGGTCGCCGTTATGTTCACTATGCTGCTGGACTGCTGCGGGTTGGGTGTCGCTATCGTGCCGGTTACCTGAGGTGGTGTCGTGTCCTCCATCAGGAAGAACTCGGGGGCCGAGCCCCAGTTCCCGCTCGTGTCCGAGGCCCATATGATGAACGAGTATTGACCTACGATGTCGTACGCCTGCTCATAGGACCATCTTCCGGTGCCCACATCAAAGACCATGCTGAAGTTGCCGACCAGTACCATCGCTGGATCGCGAACTTCAACCCAAGCCTCTTGCACTGCGAAGTTGTCGGTCACCCTGCAGGAGATGTTCACCTGCAGGAAGACCTCTTGTGGATTTGGAACTGCGGTAATCAGATCGACCACTGGTATGGTAGTATCCCGCATCACGAAAGAACCGGATGCGGAGGTCCACCAATTGAACGTGTCGTTCGCCCAGATGGTGAACGTGTAGGTTCCAAGCATGCCGTAGCCCTGTTCATAGAAGTAGATGCCTCCACCGGCGTCACCCATGGAGAAGTTACCTACCAGACCCATCGTCGGGTCCCATACCTGGACCCAGGCACCAAAGACAGCAATGTTGTCCGTGATCGTGGCAGTTATGTTGACGTTGAAGAAGACCTCCTGTGGATCGGGTGTTGCGATCTGGCCGGAGATCGTTGGCGGGGTGACGTCGGCCAGTATGGTGAACGTGCCGAAGTAAGAATTCCAGTTACCGCTGGCGTCAGACGCCCATATCTCATAGGTGTACAAGCCGATAACGCCGTAAGTCCTGTTGTCCCAGTATCTCCCCGTGCCCGAGTCAAGGCTCATGGACCAGTTGCCCACCTCCGCCAAGGTTGGATCTACGACCCTGACGCGAACCTCTGAAATGCCGCCCAGATCTGTAACGAGTGCCGATATGTTGACGTTGTCGTTCATTTGCTGAGGATTTGGATTCTCTTGAGGGTCAGAGATCGTCGGAGGCGTGGTGTCCTCCATGACGAAGTTGCCATTAGCGACATCCCATCTTCCCCCGTAGTCATATGCCGTAATCCTGAAGGAATGTGTGCCTACATCCAGGTAGCCCTGTTCGTTGTACCATTTCCCGGTGCCGGAATCGAGGCTCATCGAGAAGTTACCGACGGAGACCATGCTCGGATCCCAGACCTCAACCCAGACCTCTTTGACCGCACCATTGTCGGTCACGTCGCAGGTGATGTTGACATCCTGGCCTATCTCTTGTGGGGATGGAGCAGCCGTTTCGTTCGTGATCGTAGGCGGAATCGTGTCCTCCATCAGAAAATTGTATGCCACATCTTCGTCCCAGACCCACTCACCACTGTCGTCCACGGCCGTTATGGTGTAAGTATAGAGCCCCGCCTTGTAGTAGATGGTCTCGTTATACCACTGCATTCCGTCATAGAGCATGCTGAAGTTCCCGGCTATCAGTCCATCAGGGTCGGTCACCTCAACCCAAGCGCCCACGACGAATCCATCATCAAAGATCATGCACGTTATGTTCAAACCATTCCCAACTTGCTGTGGACTTGGCATCGCGTTGCAACCCATGATGTTAGGAGGCATCAAGGGCATTGGTGGTTCCCCTCCCATAACCGTCCCCAAAGGCCTGTGGGCCTCTATTCCCTCTTCCACATCCACGGGATCGTTCCGTGGCTCATTGAACGCACCCACACTTGCCAGTGCGACCGGTGAGAACACAGTTGCCACAGTCAGAAGCAAGACTATCGAGAATACCCCCAAACCGATGTATCTCCTCATTTCAACCTCTCCTCAGGAGGGCCTTTGCCCAGCGTCAGCCGATATACTTGTCTATTTATAGATTTTTGGTCGGTCTGGGTGCCAGCCAGGAGGAAAAGCGTTCAATCGAATCAAAGCATCAGGTCCGACCTGATGCCCAGGTACGTCCCATCGAGAAGGTGTAACTTAGACTTGTTGAGGACCAGGAACTTGTTGGAGAGCACAGGGCCCAACAGCTTGGACTTGGGGTCGTTCATCGGCGTCCCTCCGCAGAAGTCGTTGAACGCTGGCATGACTATGAGCTCCTTCGGCAACTTCCCGTACCTCTCGCTCTTTCTCCTGAAGTTGGTCCTTACCCAGCATCTCTTCGAGGCCTTCATGCCCAAACTGTCCACGAACTTCACTGTCGGGTGGTCGTGACCCATTATGGCTATCTTGGAACTCATCACTTCTTTGGACGGCCAGGCATGTCCGTGAAACAGTCCGACATCTCCGACCACCGTCCCTTTCGATGTCCACACCCTCACGTTCCCCGGCAATATCCTGCCAATGCCCCCATCGTGATTCCCGGGAAGCACTTCCACCTCCTCCACGTATTCTTGCAGCGTCTGAACAAGGAGCGGTATCTCGTCCCATTCCTGCCTCGAGGTCTTGGGTATGTTGTGCTTGAGGTCACCGAGGAATATCAGTTTCTCAGGTTTCTTGTCCTGGAGGATCGAGATGAGCCTCTTGGTGATGTTTTCTGTCTGGCTGGGCAGGATGAAACCCGCTTCCTTCAGTTCTCTCTCCATCCCTATGTGGAGGTCAGCGACGATCAGAATCCTGTCATCGATGATGAGAGCCGGTGTGTTGGGAATGGGCATTGCTTCCATGTTGGGCCCTTGCATCATAATTCAGAGGAACTCCTTAAGAACATTGGGAATCTCATCGACCACATCCATGGGCATCATCCCGTAGCTCCTCTTCCTGAAGGCCAGATCACCCGCGTGACCCGACGCGAACGCGCCCATCCTTGCTGCATTGTAGGGTTCCACACCTTTGGAGATAAGTCCTCCGACTATGCCTGCCAGGACATCACCGGTACCCCCCACTGTCATCGCCTGATTGCCGGATTGGTTCAGCTTGGTTCTCTTCCCGTCCGAGATGATGTCCGTACTGCCCTTCTTGAGTATGGTGAACTTGGTTGATCTTCCGAGTGAAGCCACCTGCTTGATCTGTCCGTCCAGCCCCTTCAGCATCTTGGACTTGGTGAGTTTCTTGAACTCGGTGGAATGTGGGGTCAAGACACCCTTCCCGTTCTTCAGGCAGGTCATGTCCTGAGCGACGGCTGTAATGCCATCAGCGTCTATCACGTAAGGCAGGTCGATCCTTCTGACAAGTTCTCTCACCGCCTCCAGCGTTTCTGCATCCGTTCCCAGGCCGGGTCCCACCACTATCGCCTCTACTTTCACGGCCACTTTCTTGATTTCGGATATGTCGTCAGGGACCAGCTTGTCCGAGGATAGGGGGTGTACTATGAAATTGGGTGAGAAGGACGCGACCACGTCGTGAACGTTCTTGGGGGTCGCAATGTGAACCAGGTCCGCACCGATTCTGTAAGCAGCCAGACCCACCAGGGCTGGAGCGCCCGTAAAGGGTCCTCCGCTGACGACCAGCACCCTTCCGTTCTCCCCTTTGTGGGAATCCTCTCTTGGTATGGGATAGTAAACGAACTCTCCAGGGCCAGCGTATCGTTCCGCCTCCTCCGGGATTCCGATGCTCCTCACGAGTATCTGACCAGAGTTCTCCTTGGTCTGGCCTTCCTTCTTGTCATGTAACGCCACTGTGATCGTCGGATGAATGGCCATGTCCGCACCCAGACCGCTTGGGACGTCTATTGAGACCACTGGCTTTTTAGAAGCGTTCACCTTCTTGATCATGGACCGATAGGGTTCCCGGACATTGCCTGATATTCCGATCCCGAG
>JAUVGH010000001.1 GCA_030593885.1 Methanomassiliicoccales archaeon | reverse complement strand
CTCCATAGCAATACGTAAAAGCTGCCATGGTGTCTGCCCACTGCCACCAGTATATACTCTGTAAATGCTGATATTTATAACTAATGATGAGTTTAGCAAAAGAAGAGCAGAAGGGTTCTCCATGAAAGGTAAGACGTGTCTCATAACTGGCGCAAACTCTGGCATCGGCAAGGTGATGGCTCTGGAGATCGCGAAGAAAGGCGCCAACGTGGCGATGGCCTGCAGGAACAAGGAGAAGGGGGAAGCTGCCAGGAACGCCATCATCAAAGAATCCGGCAACGAATCCGTGGAGCTGATGCTCGCGGACCTATCCTCGATGAAACAGGTACGCAAACTTGCAGACGAGTTCAAGCGGAAGCACGACAGACTTCACATCCTCATCAACAACGCCGCCCTCTGGCCCACGAAACGGATAATGACGTCCGAGGGTCTCGAGACGCAGTTCGCCATCAACCACCTCTCCCATTTCCTCCTCACCAATCTTCTTCTTGATATGATCAAGTCAAGCGCCCCGGCGAGGATAATCAACACCTCTTCAGGGCTGCACAAGAGGGCGAAGATCGACTTCGACAACCTCCAGGCGGAGAAGAACTACAAACACATGAGGGTGTACGGACAGACAAAGCTGGAGAATGTGCTCTTCACCAAGGAGCTGGCGAGAAGGTTGGACGGTACGGGGGTCACGGTGAATAGCTTCACACCTGGTATGGCGTCCACCAACCTGGGGAGGTACATGAGTGGAGGCGCACAGTGGTTCATGAGACATTTTTCCAAGTCAGCGGAGAAGGGCGCGAGCACCGGTGTGTATCTGGCAACATCCCCTGAAGTTGAAGGTGTCACCGGGAAGTATTTTGGGAACAGCAAAGAGATGAAGTTCAACAAGATCGCTGACGATGTGGGGATCGCGAAGAGGTTGTGGAAGGTAAGTGAGGAGCTTGCAGGACTGAG
Organism: Methanomassiliicoccales archaeon; assembly: GCA_030593885.1. GTDB lineage: Archaea > Thermoplasmatota > Thermoplasmata > RBG-16-68-12 > SOIM01 > JAGLME01. Next base: position 108,764 of record JAUVGH010000001.1, on the reverse strand, counting down.
TTCAGGCGAGGGTTGAGAGCCGCACCAGTTCCAGATGCACAACAACTCTTTAGTATGGAACCTCCATTCATTTTTTGGAGTTGATGCAGGATTAGTAACAGGGATGTGACAGTTCTATTCACTGTCTTCCTCTTGGCACTGCCGTTTTCAGGATTCCTGAGTTTGGATTCGTCGGGTGATGGGACTGGCAGCTATCCTCCCCCTTCATCCGGTGATTGGGTGATTACCAACGAGACCTACGTTGGCAACGAGACGATTGTGCTCACTGGCAACCTTTCGGTTCTGCCGGGAGCCTCTCTGACCTTGTACAATGTGACACTGAAAATAAACGCTTCAACCTCGGGGGAGTTCAGGATTCGGGTGTCTACGTTGGGCGCTCTCAAGATAGTACTGAGTAACATAACAGCAGCAATTGAAGATGGATCTCACAACTACGGTTTCATTGCAGTGGGTGGATCAACTCTGTCAATCCTATCCAGCGGAATCCACTACTTGGGTTGGAACATGGACCTCGCCCAAGGATACGGACTAATCATAAATACAGATCTTGTCACGATTCGAGACAGCAATATTTCTCACAACTTTGCTGGAATAACGATATTTAACGTCCCTAACACGGTCACTATAGAGAACAACACAGTCTGCTGGAACATGAGGAATGGGATAACGGCAATTGGTTCTGATGTCAACCTTACCGGGAACAGAGTGTTCTACAATGGGCTCATTGCGGATTCCAATTGGGATGTGTACGCAGGGCACGGAATATCGCTTACTGACTCATCGACCGGGGTGGTATTCGACAACAAGATAGATGAGAACTACTGGGACGGGTTGCTCGTGTACTCTTCTTCCAACATAGAGATAAGAGGTAACACCTTCATTAGGAACCTGAACCAAGGGGTAGAGCTGTACTGGACAGCCGACATATTGTTCGAGGGGAACAATGCATCTGAGACAGTTGCTTATTCTGGCCTAGTAACATGGTATTCTGATTTCAATACAATATCAAACAACACGTTCTTTGGGAATGCATACGGTGGAATGTACTTGTACACTTCCGCGTTCAACGAAATCTGGAACAATACTGCTAGCGGAAATCGATATCAAGGACTTTATTTGCGTTTTGCAGACTATAACACAATATCGAATAACACTTTTCTTGAAAACGGGAACAATGGACTCTACATGTTTGGGTCAAATGGCAATAACATCTTGAACAACACTGCCAGAGGTAGTGTGAACTACCACGGGTTCTCAATTGAGGAGAGCCATGGCAACAACGTCGTGGGAAATACGGCACAGTATATCTACAGTTGTGGAGTTTGGATGGGTTTGTCGCGTATGAACACCCTGATGGGGAACAACCTCTCATCGAACGGATGGGGAGTATACATAACCGGAGAGTTCGGGAACTCCTTGTTGATGAACGAGATCTACGAAAACCAATGGGTGGGCGTGGAGATAGACAGCTCTTCCTCCAACCATCTATACGGCAACAACATCGGGAGTAACTACATTGGAGTTTTCCTGGACAGCGCGAATGACAATACCATCATCTGGAACAACTTCACCTCCAATCAATTTCAAGCCAGAGACAACAATGATTTGAACTACTGGGACGGCGGCTACCCAGTGGGCGGCAACTACTGGGATGACTACGGTGGTCTCGATTTCTTCAATGGTCCCAATCAGGATAGGCCGGGGAGTGACAGGATTGGAGACGTTCCTTATGTTATCGACAGCGACAGTCAGGACAACTACCCGCTCGCATCGCCTTTTGACCCATCATTGCCGGGACCGCCCACGTATGTGAAAGCGGGGCTCACAGGCAAGAATCTGGAAAACGTCACGATCAGTTGGATTCTATCTTGGAATGATAGACCCGGAGGGACCATAACAAACTACGCGATCTACTGCGGAAAGGTGTTCGATTCCGGTGGAGCCAACTACACGTTCCTGGGTGAGATGCCTGCCGGAAACTCGAGTTATATGCACCCGTTCAGAGGACACGGGGATCCCAATAACTACTACTACATTGTGGTGGCGAACAACACCTATGGTAGAACGACCAAGGGAGGGAATCAGGCTGGGAAATTCACCAGAAACCTGAAAGCGGGAACGCACCTACTCTCCTCCCCACTGTGGCTAGAGGACATGACAATGGACGGAGTGCTCCGAACCGTTGATTTTCAAGATATCTGGCTCTATAATCCTTCTGGCGGGGGAAACAACTGGAGATCCTACTCGAAGTCAAAGGCACATGACAGTTCGCTGGGGCTGGACTATAGGATGTCATTCTGGATCAACGTCTCCCAGGAAAGCAATTTCACAGTAGCTGGTATAGTTACACCGAGCACCAATATTGAACTCAAAGCCGGCTGGAATCTGGTGGGATACCCTTCACCGTTCAATAGAACGTCTGCTCAGTCCTTTGCAGGGATAGCGACCAGGGAGATCGAGGGCTTTGATGGAACCTCATCCCCTTACTTCCTGAGAACAATGGGCCCGAGCGACGAGATGGTCCCGGGTTATGGGTATTGGGTGAATGTTGACTCTCCCGTTACGTGGGTCGTTGACAACTTCTAGCTGAACCGAGGCACTATCCGACCCTGAACGGATGTGATCCAGTCCTCCGCGAGGATTGAGAAGGACATTTGGTACGAATGGAAAACAAGTTTATGTGGACAAGAGTATTTTCCAAGAATCGGAAGCGAAGTTAATGACCAAAGGCATCAAGAAGATATTCTCAGAGGTCCCCCAGACCTACGAACTGGTCAATCATGTTCTGACATTCGGCTTGGACATACTCTGGCGGAAGAAGGCGGCGAAGATAGCTACAGAGGGAAGAGGTTCCAGGTTACTAGACGTCTGCAGTGGAACGGGCGAGACCGCGATCAACCTTCTCCATTTGGCTGAAAATGGAGGAACAGTAATCGCTGCCGACTTCTCAGACCCGATGATCAGAAAGCTTGCCGAGAAACCAGAAGCAGATAGAATACTCCTAACCCTCGCCGATGCCAGTTCCTTGCCCTTCCGCGACGATACGTTTGACGCCATCACCATCTCCTTCGCCACCCGCAACATCAGCGTGAGCCAGGACTTCCGTTCAAGGTGCTTCAGCGAATTCCACAGAGTGCTGAAACCCGGGGGAGTGTTCATTAACATGGAGACCAGTCAGCCGCCTTCCAGGTTCATCAGAAGACTGTTCCATTGGTACGTCAGAGCATTCGTCAGACCCATGGCCAACGTCATCTCGGGTTCGAAGGCCAGTTATGCCTACCTAATGAACTCGATCCTCAATTTCTGTGACGCTGAAGAGTTGGCAGATTCCATTCGTCAAGCTGGTTTTTCGACGGTGGATTTTGATCTCATGCTGTTCGGAATCGTGGCAGTCCACAAAGCGAGGAAGAACGAGAAAGGTTTATAGTGGCGACATTCATGATAACCTGTATATGTCCAGTGAGGAACCAGATCCAGAGCAAGGCCCCTTCGATGACGAGGACAAGGGAAGCCCGCTCCGGATTCTGATCTCCATTGTTGTTGTTCTTTTGCTGGTTTCAACGATAATCTACATCTCGATGAGCACGCCTAAGACCGACCTACCAATAGTTCGGGAGGCTCCGCCTTTCACGCTCATCAATCAGGACAATGAGAACGTGAGCCTGAGCCAATTGGAGGGGAAGGTGGTGCTCATTGGCTTCATCTTCACCAGATGCCCCGAGCCGACCATGTGCCAGTGGATCACAAGGAACTTCAAGGAGATCCAGGACGACCTGGGGAGCAGGTTCGGGGAGGAAGTGGTCCTGATAACCATGAGCTTTGACCCGTACGACACGCCCGAGATAATGAAGACTTACGGGGAGGTATTTGGGGCGGACTTCTCCGGCTGGCACTTTCTCACGGGAGATAACGCAACTGTTGATGCGGTAATGGACAGCTACGGCGTGGTCGTCATCCCGGAGGGTGATGATGAGTTCACACATTCCATGATCTCGGTCCTTATTGACCAGAATGGGGACATCAAGAAGGAATACTGGGGCAACGAGTGGAGGGTTGAGACGGTATTGGGGCACATTGATCTGTTGTTGGGGGAAGAGTAGGGAATCCGAATATCAACCCTGAATCATCACACTGAACTGCCTCCATGGTGAATTCAAACCAGACGGCTCCCACAAGGATTTATTACTCCGTTTTCCATTACCATCCAGGGGTCGGAGGAATGGTCGAAGAAATAAAAGCAAGCGAATTGAATCCGGAAGAGTACATCTCAAAACAGGTTGAGAGCATCGGAAGCACGGTTGGAGAAGGAATAGGCATCAATGCCCTTTCAGGCGGGGTCGATTCATCGGCTGTCACCTTGATCGGGCACAGAGCCATGGGCGACAACCTCAAAACGGTCTTCATAGACCACGGAATGATGAGGGAAGGGGAGCCGGAGCACGTACGGGATGTTTTCAAGAACCTCGGCGTGGATGTCCAGATCATAGATGCGAAGGCGGAGTTCTACGGAGCTTTGAAGGGTCTTACTGACCCGGAGGAGAAGAGAGAGGCCATAACCAGGACGTTCTACAAGGATGTCTTCGGGAAGCTGGTGAGGGACAGTGGTGCAAAGCACCTGATGCAAGGGACGATCCTGACGGACGTGGACGAGACGGTCGCTGGCATCAAGAGGCAGCATAACATCCTCACTCAGGTGGGCATCGATACAGAGCAGGAGTTCGGTTACAACGTCGTGGAGCCGCTGATACATCTCAGGAAGGACGGGGTCAGGAAGTTGGCCGCCGCTTTGGGCCTGCCGGAAGAGATCTACAACAGGATGCCTTTCTTGGGACCTGCATTGGCCGGGAGGATAATCGGTGAAGTTACACCGGAGAAAGTGGCGACCATCAAGAAGGCGACGGTGATAGTTGAAGAGGAACTGGCTGACTCCGGGGCGTTCCAGTACATGGCGATCCTGCACGACAGCAGGGTGCCGGGAATGAGAGACGGGAAGAGGGAGTACGGTCAGCAGATCGAGGTTCGATGCTGGGACAGCGTGGATGCGAGAGTTGCCACTCCGACGAGGGTTCCGCATGAGAATCTGGAAAGGATCGCGGAGAGATTGGTCAACGAAGTGCCTGATGTCGTGAGCGTCACTTACAATATCACGCCCAAGCCACCGAGCACGATGGAAGCTGTCTAGAACCGTTTGTTGTTGGCAGGTTGGATTCAAGACCGTTCAGTGGGAACTCTGTAGAACCTTCACATGATTTGGATGATGGGAATTTGGCTATGGCCGAAAGCGCTCATCCAAACCATCGACATCAATAGGGTGGAGAAGAATAGCTATGGATCAATCCATCATCGCCCCCAACCCACACCGCTGGCGTGGGACGAGAACTATCATTGTCTTTCCAAACCGAGACTCCGCTTGATACAGTGGTTCCGAGAAACACCCTGTAAACAATCGTGCCATCATCCGTTATACCGTAAAGCCTGCCCGTTTGGTCGACAAAATGAAGCGCCCTTTGCTGGCGGACAAAGTAAATGTTGCCAGAGACCGCCCCGAATGTGTCCACTTTCCAGACAATCTTGCCGAACTCAGACTCGCCAACATTCAAGCAGTAGACCAATTTAGATGCGGAGCTGACAAAGATCCAGTCTCCAAACGCCACGGGTCTACCGAGAGCGCCATCATCATATTTGCCTGACATTTTTCTCAGGTGAATTCCGTGGATGTAGGTGTCGGGATTCAGCTTCCCCATTCTCTTCCAATGGTTGAGAACGGTTCCGTCCCAGGTCGAGAAAGCATAAAGCCAACCATCCCCGGATCCGACAAGTGTCAGATCGAGGAATTGACCCTCGTACATACTTGGGGGGATTATAGCAGGCTCGGAGCTCCAGTTCCCACCGATGTTCACTGCGCCGGATTGTATGTGAGGGGCGTCCGACCGTTCACCCCATGCATCCAAGCCATTCTGCGTCCACACTGCTCGGAGACTCCCAACATTGACAACAAGGATGGTTCCATTGTTGTTTACCGCGGGGGAGAAGTTCGGGTCGGTCGGGGATTCGAGTGGGACTCCGGCCATTCTGATTGGTGAGTTCCCCAGTTTTCGCTTCCAGATCTCGCCAGATATTCCATCGTCCCCACCGAAAAGAACGGCTTTGCCTGTAGATTCATCCACGGTGATACTGTGTCCAAACCTTGCGGAGGGCGTTGTGGAGGGATTCATCTTCTGCCATTCTTGAGTCGAGACATCGAAGATCCATGTGTCGTCATATCGGCTAGCGTCGCCCTCACCACCGAACAAGAGCACGGAACCGGACGAGGGATCAAACGCCATGGAATGGTTCTTTCTAGCTGAAGGGGAGGGATCGGTGATTATCTGATCCCAAGAGTAATTCTGGAAATTGTACACCCAGGTGTCGTTGAACAGTTGGCTCTCGTCCGAGCCGCCAAAAAGAACCGCTCTATTATTGCTGGAATCATAAGTCATAGAATGATCGAACCTCCGGTCTGGGTCAGGAGCATCCGACAGCCACCAAGTATCATTATCCATGCTGTAAAGTTTGGTGAAATCCGAGGACGGAGTGTTACTGAACCCCCCAAATAGGAAGGCGATGTGATCTTGAGAGTTGTATACCATCTGATGACCGTGTCTTCCCGATGGCGGGGGACTGGGTGAGAGGCGTACCAATTCCATTAGAGTGAGGTTCAACATAAGAGGTTGATAGCTGTCGCCAAGAGCGCTCTCTCCTCCGAAAAGGAGAATGGAATCAGTTGCCTCATAATAGACTGCGGCTGGATTGTCCACTGGGATGGGGACAGTATCGAAAGGGGCTTCCACTGTCCTCCAATTCGAAGCTGGATCGAGAAACCACATCTCTGTGTTCGTGCCAGATCCTTCGCCACCAAAGAGTAGGACTCGGTCTCTGGCAGAATCATAAACCAGAGAATGGCCAATCCTCCTGAAGGGGTTTTCATCGGAAGAGCCCTTTACCCATTCATCACTGGCAAAATCATAGAACCAGGTATCGTCATTTCGGGAGACGAAGTCGATCTCAGCGGGATATGCGTACAACCATCCATCGGATGTGCCGAAGAAGACTCTCTCAGATGGGTGATTTCCATATGATGCGTCGGTGTAAACCGCCAGCGAGGTTATGGAACCCTGTCCAAGAACTTCGATGACATCTTCGGGAAACGGCGAGGTCATTTGTATCGGGTGAATCTCCTGAGACTCGCGGATGAAGTACACCGTTCCATCGTTTGTTCCTACGTAAACCATGAATTCTGAATCGTGGGGATCGTATTGATTGCCGAGATTGACCGATATCGGGTCTGCACTGATCTCGGATGCGGTCTCAAAGTAAGGGGCAGGGATTTGCCCGGAGCCCACATACCACGCGGGTTGGCCATCTGAGGATCTGAGCGCCAAGAGCTTGTTTCCGGACGGAACGTAAATCCTGTCGGATACTAGAGCCTGAGCGCCTGCGGCCTTAACCCGAAATGCGATGTTGTGCTTGATCGGATCTCCTGCGCCTATGTTGGGAAGTTCCGTGTCGAGAGACCAATACATGGTGGCCTCTCCAATGTCTTCTCCTTTGTCTTCCTTTGGTCCCGGGACTAACGGAGACAATACGACAGATAGAATGAGAGTCACTGCGACAAGCCCTGCGACAAGACCTCCAAGACCGTACATGAACTTTCGGTTTGGATGCGGTGGAGGCTTCTCCTGTGAAGGCTCAATCCCTGTTCCAACGTCCAATACAATCCCTCTGCCTGAAAGATGCTGTAAGATCCCTCAACTGGACGGAAGTCAAATCAATTCGAGGATATAAGTAGGTTTCTTCGTTCGATTGTCTGGGAAGACGTAGTAGATGGGCCTGGGCGGATTTGAACCGCCGATATTCACCTTTCTCATCCGGAGATTGTAAGGGTGACGTCATAGGCCACTAGACCACAGGCCCTTTCGTCAGCAATCAACGACAGCCCAAAAAAACCTTTCTGTCCACCCACAAGAACTAACCGAGCAAGGCAGCCGCCGCATCCTGAGCGAACCTGATTATTGGCTCTGCAAGTAGACCAGTGATCACGATCCCAACCGTCGCGAGTATCACAGCGATGTAAAGACCAGTTGGTGCCTTCACCTTCGTCTCGTCCGGTCCTTCCAGTATGTACATGTACTTGATCACCCGGGCGTAATAGTACAAGGAGATAGCACTGTTCAACACACCGGCGACCGCCAACCAGACGAACCAATCCCCGGCGTTCACCGCAGAAGAGAACAGAACGAACTTGCTGAAGAATCCTCCCAACGGTGGAATACCGGCCAGCGCCAGAAGTAGCACCATCATGCAGAACGCGACAATAGGCATCCGTTTGTACAGTCCTTTGTAGTCATTGAGATTGTCACCTATCTTCGCCATCGCGGTCAAAGCAACGACCAAGAACGCCCCGCCCGTCATCAAAGCGTGGGTAAGCATGTGGTAAAGACCGCCAGCAAGACCGTATTGGGCGATACTGAGAGTCGCCGGGTCCGCCGCCAACGTGCCTACGCAAACGGCGATTAGAATGTAACCCGCATGCGCAATGCTGGAATATGCCAACATCCTCTTCAGGTCGGTCTGGACAATCGCTAAAACATTACCAACCACCATGGTGACAACTGCGAGGACCGCGACAAGGAACACCCATTCCATTCTGGCTGCGATCAGCCCTAACAGGAATATCTTGAAGAACGCCGCGAAACCGCCTTTCTTCGAACCAGCTGCAAGGAGGGCAGATATCGTCGTGGGACTGCCTTGATAAACGTCGGGCGCCCACATATGGAACGGGACCACTGCTATCTTGAATCCAAAGCCAGCGATCAGAAGAACAATCCCCAAGATAATCGGGATGGTCATTCCTTCCATGGTCAGGCCAACGGCCAGCGCATCAGAGATCCCAGCGAGGTCGGTGGTAGCTCCACCTGCAAATGCCGTTACACCATAGATGATCGAGATGCCGAACAGAGCGATCGCAGACGAAACCGCACCCATCAAGAAGAACTTCAATCCAGCCTCCGCGGATGCCTTGTCCTTCCTCTGGAACGCCGCCAAGGCATATGTGGAAATGCTAGCTAACTCGAACGAGAGATATAACACGAACAAATCCGTCGCAGATGCAATGAGCATCATGCCGACCAAGGCCAGCAGCATCAAAGAGAAGTATTCCGCCCTGTATTTCTCCTCCTTATCGATGTACGAGATGGACCCGATCGTGACCAGGATCCCAACGAAGATGAATATCATGTACAGGAACAGAGAGAACGAATCCACCTTGATCTTCAGATCCGAGAAGTACACGTCAACGGGGGCAGACCAAAGATCCAGACCCATCGCGCTCGTGAAAGAAAGTCCCGCCATGTCCAAGACCAAGAACAGCGCAACTATCAACCCGACAAGCGTCATGTAGGCGAAGTATCTCCGCTGGCTCTTCACGAAGACGCTCAAGATCATTATCGCAAAGGAGAACGCCAGGAGGATGAATATCGGGGACAGAACTGAGTAGGTCATAAGGCGGCCACCCACTCGAATATCTTATCCATGAGCAGAATCGGAAGGATGCCGAAGAGGACGAATGTGAATGTCAGCACGGCCAACGGAACGGTCTCGAAGGTCCTGAGGTCCTTTGGATCCTCCAACGTCTCATTGTACGGACCGAAGATGGCCCTTTGCATGGCGAAGAGGTAGTATCCAGCCGTCAATGCGATAGAGATTATCGGGAAGAATATCCACAGGCCGAACGCCTCCCAGGTTCCCACGAAGACGCTCAGCTCCGCTACGAACCCTACCAGACCAGGTAAGCCTAAAGACGCCAGGAACGCCACCATCATGAACCCTGCTGTCTTTGGAACCTTTGGAGCAATCCCCCCTAACTCAGATATGTTCCTGGTTCCAAGGTTGTGTCCAACAGAACCTGCGATCATGAACAACGCCGCTGAGATGAGGCCGTGTGCAAACAGCTGGAATATCGCGCCCGCCATTCCGATTTGGCTTCCGCCCAAAGCCCAGGTTGATATCCCCAACATCACTATGCCCATGTGGCTGATGCTGGAGAAGGCGATCATCCTCTTCAGGTCGTCCTGAGCGAGGCAGACGAACGCGCCGTACACCATGCTTATTACACCAATGGCACCGAACATCACCCAGACCCAGTCGGACACCGAATCGAACATCTGGACGTTGAACCTAATGAGACCGTAGCCGCCCATCTTCAGCAAAACGCCGGCAAGAAGTACAGACCCAGCGGTAGGCGCTTCGACATGCGCATCAGGTAACCACGTATGCACTGGCACCATGGGTAACTTGGTTCCGAACCCGAACATCATGACGATGAACAGCAGGTCCTGAGAAGCAGCTCCTATCGGATTGTTCTCGATGAAAGCGACCATGCTGAACGTGTGCGGGTCGGAGGAGAACCAGAACGCGAAGATCCCTATCAGCACCAAAATGCTGGCCGCTTGAGTGAACAGGAAGAACTTGATGGCCGCATACTTCTTGTTGGGACCGCCCCAGATGGCGATCAGGAAGTACATCGGTACAAGACCGACCTCCCAGAACATGAAGAAGAGGAAGGAATCGAGAGAGACGAACACCCCGATGATTGTGGTTTGCATGAACAGCAGCATCGCGTTGAATTCCCTGTGGCGATGGGTCTCATCCCAAGAATGAATCAGTGCCAGTGTGACCAAAAGAGATGTCAGGAATACCAGTACTGCAGAAAGGGCGTCCGCACCGATGTGGTAGTTTATGCCCACCTGGGGTATCCATTCAGCCTTCTCGACCGCAAAGAAATCGCCTTCCTGGGTAAGATCGACGAAGTCAGTTAGAACGCCCAGAATGAGCATCGTGGACAGTATCAGGGGTATGATGGACATGACCACGGCCACTATCTTCGTGTCCCTGTTCTTGAGCGGGAGGATGTAGGTCAGCAACGCGCCGACTATCGGGAAGACGAGGATGAGCGATATCAGGTGGATCTCAAGCGCCATTTATCAGATACCTCCCAATAATGTTGACAGCCCCTCGGCATAAGGTTCGATGAACTGCACCACCGGAGCCGGGTACAATCCGAAGAATATGATGAAGAAGATGAGTATGGCAAGAGGAATCAGTTCATACCTGGTCAGGTCCCTCACCTTACCTAAGGATTCGTTGAACTTCCCGAATAAGACCTTGTGCATCGTCCAGATGTAGTAAGCCCCCGTAATGATGATGGCCAGCAAGGGAATGATGAGATACTTCCCGAAGGTCCCGAACGCCCCCACGAAGACCATGAACTCGCTGACGAAGGATGCCAGCCCCGGAAGTCCTAAGGAGGCGAAGAAGCCCAGCATGAGTATCAGGGAGAACTTGGGCATCTTATTGATGAGACCTGTGAGCTTTGGTATTTCCCTCGTGTGACAGGCCCTTTTGGCGACCCCGGCCAACATGAACAACACTGCGGTTATCAGCCCATGGGTGAACATCTGGTATATGCCGCCCATGATACCGATGGTCGAAAGGCTGGCGGCCCCCAGCAGAACGAATCCCATATGGCTCACGCTGGAATATGCTATCAATCTCTTCAGGTCCGTCTGAGCTAAACACACGAACGCGGCGTACACCATGCTCACGATCCCGAACGAAGCGAGGACCCACCACAGTTCAACGGCAGCTAACGGGAACATGGTCAATCCAACTCGGAACAACCCGTAACCGCCCATCTTCAGCAGCAGGCCGGCAAGTATGACCGAACCAGCGGTCGGGGCCTCGACGTGAGCATCAGGGAGCCAGGTGTGGAACGGCACCATGGGCATCTTGACCCCGAATCCGAAGAACATGGCAATGAAGACCGGCATTTGGAATGCAGCGCCCAGATATGTCGGGTCCTGCCCGGCCTCGTTGGCGAGCACGATCAGGTTGAAGGTGTTCCCACCAGTGAGGGCGGGGGACGCTGTGAAGTACAAGGCGAATATTCCCAGCAACATTATGATGCTGCCCACGTGGGTGTAGATGAGGAACTTGATCGCGGCATAGTGTTTGTTCGGGCCCCCCCATATCCCGATGAGGAAGTACATGGGTATCAGCACAAACTCCCAGAAGATGAAGAAGAGGAAAAGGTCCAGCGAGACGAAGACTCCGGTGATCGCCAGGTCCATCAGGAGCAACAGAGCGAAGAACTCCTTGGTCCTCTTCCCTTCCTTCCATGAGAAGACTATCCCCAAAGCCACCAGAAGATGAGTGAGCAGGATAAGTGGAATAGAAAGCCCGTCAACGCCCAGGGTGTAGCTCATGCCCAGAGTTGGCACCCAGTCAGCGTTCTCATACGCCTTGAAACTGCCAGTGACAGGATCTCCGACGAGAGCAAAGGGTACCTCCCAGACATAAGCAAAGACCAGAATGAACGAGACGATGAGGTTAGCCAGCGATGCGATGAGACATATCCACTTCGCCTTGGTGCTGTCCCTGGGGAGAAGGAATGTGATAACCGTCCCGACCAGTGGGATGACCAACATCAGGGAAAGCAAAGGCACGTCCATTCTATCCTCCCGTAATCTTGATGTAGATCCAGGCGAAGGCGATCACGAAGCATATGCCGAGCACGACAGCCGCCAGGTAACCCTGTATGTTCCCGGTTTGGCTCCTCCTGAGACTTCTGCCGCCTCCCACGATCCCACGACTGATTCCGTTGACTGCGCCGTCTATCCCCTTCTGGTCGAAGAACCCGCTAGCCTTGCCCACAAGCAAACCGCCTTTGGCGGTTCCGTTCACAACACCGTCGATGACCTTTCGGTCGAAGAAGTCCGCGACCTTGGCGAACCCATAGGCGATCTTCAGTCCGAACATCCTGTAGGCCCAGTCCATTCCGTATCTCTTCACGAGCATGTTGTGGATGGCCTTCGTTCCCTTGGATGAGACGAAAACGTTTGACGAGATGCTTCGCTTACTGTAAATCAAGTATGCAAGCCCGATACCCAGACCGGCCATGCCGATGGAGAGGAAGGTCAACGGATTGGTGAACACGTGGATGATCTCCTCCACGGCGTGTCCATGCGCCTGCTCAAAGAAAACCAGCTGACCGAACCCGTCCATGAAGAAGGTGAGGATCCCGGATATGAGTGCGAACGCAGCGAGGATAATCAGCGGAATTGTCATGGATTTGGGGGATTTGTGAGGCTCGCCGGGCGATCTTTTCTCTCCAGTGAAGGTGAAGAACCACAGCCTGAACATGTAGAATGCGGTCATGAACGCGGTGATGATGCCGAGTATCCAGATGATGAGGAAGGAGGGGTCATTCATTCCTGCTTCGAATGCGACTTCAAGAATACCATCCTTGCTCCAGAACCCGCTTAATGGTGGAATGCCGGCGATGGAGAGAGCACCTATGAGCATTGTGAACGAGGTTATCTTCATGTGTTTGTGAAGGCCTCCCATTTGCCGCATGTCGTTGGTGCCGACCGAGTGAATAACGCTACCGCTACCCAGGAACAATAAGGCCTTGAAGAATGCATGATTTACCAGGTGGAAGATGGCAAAGGTGTAGCCCAGAGCCTCATGTCCGTGGTGGTACAGGTACGCACCCGCGCCTAATCCGAGCATCATGTAGCCTATCTGGCTGATGGTGGAATATGCAAGAACCCGTTTGATGTCCATCGCAACCAGGGCCATGGTGGCGGCAAAGAAGGCCGTGAAGCCGCCGATGACGGCAACAACTAATGTAGCATCTGGCGAATTAGCGATCAGAGGGAAGCTGCGAGCTGTGAGGTAGACCCCGGCCTTGACCATCGTCGCTGCGTGAATGAGAGCACTCACCGTAGTGGGACCTTCCATGGCATCCGGCAGCCATACGTGTAACGGGAACTGAGCGGATTTGCCGACGGCCCCGCCAAACAGCAGCAAAGGCACAATCGCAACCAAGTGAACGGGTATCTGATCTGCGCTCTCCTGGATCTCCAGTATGTTGAATGTGTTGAACGTGACGAAGAGAACGATGATGCCAATCAAGAACAGGATGTCCCCGATCCTGGTGACCAGAAACGCCTTCTTCGCGGCACTGGCCGCCTCGGGCTTCTTGTACCAGAATCCGATGAGAAGGTATGAACAGACGCCCATTACCTCCCAGAAGATCAGCAGCTGGAAGAAGTTGTTAGCGCTGACGGTTCCAAGCATTCCAGCGGTGAAGAGGGCTATCTCGGCATAGTAGCGGGGCTTCCCATCCTCATCGTGCATGTAACCCGCCGAATAGATGGCTATCAGAAGACACAGGAAAGAGACCAGCAGGAGCAATAATGCGCTGAGGTTGTCTATCAGCAGTCCGATCTCGATGCCGGGTATCCACTCGAACGCGATGATCTCTACTTGCACTCCGCCGCCCAAAGCACCCTGACCCAGGACGTCGATGAACAGATAAAGGGAAACGACAAACGAGAACCCGATAGCACCAATGGTGAAAGGCGCACCACCCTCCCACACCTTCTTGCCGAACAGTATGGATAAGAGGAACGCCACCAGGGGCGAGATGATGATCAGCCAAGCATACTCGTACAGATTACCACCTCAGCATCTTCCCTTTGTCCAGATCGATCGTGTTGAACGTCCGGTAGAAGACGATGAACATCGCAAGTCCTATAGCCGCCTCAGCAGCGGCAACCGCAATGGCGAACAGGGCGAAGACCTGGCCGGCAGCATTCCCACCGTTCTCGGCGTAGGACGAGAATGCCACGAAGTTCATCACGGCTGCGTTCAGGATTATCTCCACGGACATCAGCACGACGATGGCGTTCTTCCTCCTCAGGATGCCGTAGATGCCAATGGCGAACAGGACGGCCGAAAGGACCAGCTCATATTCGAGGGCTATCAATCCTTCACCTCCTTCCTCGCCAGGTAGATGCCGCCCAGCACAGAAGCGGACAGCAGCATACCGAGGATGACCAAAGCGAACGAGTAATCGTCAAACAGGGAGTGGGCCACATCTTCCATAGGGACCTCGTTGATATCGGTCGTCTCCCATGCTTCTGAAGAGATCAGGGACAAAGCCATCATGTAGCCTAGAAGGACGGCGGCCGTCACCACTATGACCAACGTTGCCTCACTATTCTCCTTCATCTGGCTCCTCCATGATTCGCCTTCTAGTGAGAACGATGCCGAAGACGAACAGCACGGGCACCGCACCCGCATAAACAAGGATCTGGACAACGGCCACGAACTCGGACCGCAGAAGTATGTAGATTCCACCCATGGTGATCAGGGTAATAGCCAGCCAGAATGCGCTGTGAACGAGCTTCTTTGATGTGACGACCAAGATGCTGGCGACAATCTCAACGACGGAAAGCGTAATGAACATCACAAGGTCCCATTCAACCATTCAGATCTCCTCCATTGTCAGCGATTCAGGCTTGCAGACATCGCAACATGTGCTGCATCCGATGCACTTCGAGTAGTCGAATTCCGGGATCTCGATCGGCTTGTCCTTCCTCATCTTGGGCCCTGGGATCATGGTAATGCACTGGGTAGGACACTCGTTGAAGCAACGCTTGCATCCGATGCAGGTCTCCACATCCAGCTTGGGATTCTCCAGTATCTTGTTTACGAGCTTCTTGCTGGGTTCTCCTTCGGTCTTGACCTGCTCGGCGGAATAGACCAATGCTTCCCTCTCGAAAGTTGTGAGTTCGACCAATATGGTCTGGGTCCAGGCATCGGTGGGGCAGTACTCGCCGCAGTTCCCGCAGAATAGGCATCTTCCAATGTCCACGCCGGGTCGGTGAATGATCTTCTTTCTTTCCGACATGTGGGATCGGCGTGGTCCCTTGTACTTCTCGTCGACCTCGATGTCCTCCATAGTGATGCACTGGTTGGGGCACACCCTGGAACACAGCCTGCAGCCGATGCATTTCAGCCAATCGATCTCGTGATGACCGCGGAAGTTCTCCCGCAGAGCTTCCCATTTGTCCCTCTCCTTCTCAAGGGGATAGAGGATGGTGGACGGTTTGAGCAGGGCACCACGCAACTCACGTGCTGTGAACCTCATGGGCTGGATGATCCATCCCTTGAAACCTCTCTTCTTCTTGGCCATCAGAACCACCCCACCCATTTGAAAGCAGCCGCGATCACAATAGAGATTATGGCGATGGGGATCAACCAGTTCCAGCCGATCCTCACGATCTGATCGATACGTGACCTCGGGAAGGACCAGGTCGCCCAAACGATGATGACGAAGACGATGTAGGATTTGATGATGAACCACAGCTCTCCTGGCAACACAGGGCCGGACCAGCCACCTAAGAATAATATCGTAATCAATGCCGCCCCCGCGTATGTCCTAACCCACTTGGACACAAAAACCAGTCCGAACCTCATCCCTGAGTATTCGGTGAGCCAGCCCTCAACGAGCTCGGCCTCAGCCTCGGGGAGGTCGAAGGGCAGCCTTTCAAGCTCCGCGAACAGAGCCACCATGAACACGATAACGGCAGGGAACAGGGGAATGATGTACCAGTTCTCAACGCCAAGGACCGATGTCTGCTGCTGGGCCTGCACTATCTCAATGGGATTCAGAGAGCCGGAAAGGAGTATGACGCCGATGACGGACAGAATCAGCGGGATCTCGTAGCTCAACATCAATGCCGCACCGCGCAATCCGCCAATCAGAGTGAACTTGTTATTACTGGACCAGCCAGCCAGCACGACCGCGAAGGGTGCGATGGCCAATATTGCCAGAATGAATATGAGACCGCCGTTGATGTTGGCGACATAGAACGTCTCGCTGAAAGGAATGGCAACGAAGGCCAGTATCGAGGTGGTGGCGATTATGGCCGGTGCAATGTCGTACATCCACTTGTCCGCGTTCTTCGGGACGATCAGCTCTTTCTGAATGAGCTTCATACCGTCGGCCAGGTTCTGCAGGAATCCGGTGCCCTTGTGGGTCTTCTTCCACGGTCCTGGAAGCATGATGCCACGGCGGTCGTGGATCCTGCCGTACATCTTCCTCTCGATCCACATGATGATGAAGAGGTTGATTATGGAAACAAAGACCATCACCACCACTCCACCAATGAGTATGGCAACAAGGTTCAGCACGTTGACAGACATCAGCCAGTCGGCGAAATCAGAAAGAGGACCGATCCACTGACCGAAGAAGTTGAGGATGGCTGCTACTATACCCATCAGGAACTCGCCGATCGCGTAGCTGATGTTGTACAGGTTTATCCACGAGCTCATTTGTCAGTGTCTCCTATGCAAATATCCACGCTTCCCATTATCGCGAGCAGGTCGGCAATCGAGGTGCCTTTCAACATTACTGGCAACGCCCTCATGATGGCGAATATGGGGCTTCTGATCTTCAGCCTGTACGGGGACTCCTCGCCTTGACCGACGACGTATATCAGCGCCTCTCCCCGGGAGTCCTCGGTCCTTCTGAAGCCTTGTCCAGTTGGTCTCAAGGGAGCCTTGACCCTCACCGGGCCATCGGGGATCTTCTTGAGGGCGTCACGAATTATCCTGCAGCTCTCCCTCATCTCTCCCATTCTCACGGCATAGCGCGAGAAGACGTCACCTCCCTTCCCCACCTGAACCTCCCAGTCCAGCTCGCCGTATACCTCGTAGGGGTCGTGCGTCCTCATGTCGATCGGGCAGTTGCTCCCCCTCAGGGCGGGTCCGGTAACGCCAAGGTCCAAAGCGTCCTTCTTGCTCAGGACACCCACTCCCTCCGTCCTCATCCGGAAGAGCTTGTTATCGTCAAACAGCTGCTTGTACTGCTCCAGCTTCTTCTCGAAGTAGTCCAGTTCCTTGATGCACCTGTCCGGGAACCCAGCGGGCATGTCGTTCCTGACACCGCCGATCCGGGGGTAGTTCTGATTCATCCTTGCGCCGGTCAGCCATTGAAGCATATCAAGGAAGTGCTCCCTCTCCCTCATCGAGTACAGGTATGCCGAGAACATACCCAGGTCCGGGGCGAAGGCCGCCAGCCACATGAGGTGGGAAGCGACCCTCTGGAGTTCCAGTGCTATGACCCTGAGATACTTCGCCCTATCTGGAATCTCGAGCCCCATCATCTCCTCGGCGGAGATGCAGTAAGCATGTGACCAAGTTAAGGAAGAAACGTAGCAGAGCCTGTCCATCAGCGGGATTATCTGGTTGTAGTCCCTCTTCTCGCACAGCTTCTCCACACCTCTGTGCAAGTATCCCAGAACGGGTATGGATTCAACCACGATCTCACCATCCACACGCACCTTCAGGTTCCAGAGCCCATGGTTCATGGGATGTTGCGGACCCATATTTATCCACATATCACTCATCGGATTGACCCTCGAAGTCCTTTCTCAACGGATAATAGTCAACATCATCTGGCAGTAGAATGCGCCTGAGATCTGGATGACCTTCGAATGTGATGCCCATCATGTCGTAGGCCTCTCTCTCGGGGAAGTCGGCCGCTCTCCAGATTTCGCTCAGGGAAGCGATCTTGGGGTCATCCTTGGGGACCTTGACGTGCAGCTCGACCATGTATTCCTCGAGATATGATGTGAGGTGGTAGACGCACTCAAAATTCTCGGGCCAGTCAAGAGCGGACACAAGATTGAGGTGTTCGCAGTGAAGCTCGTCCCTCAAGAACTTACAGAACGGAAAGATGGAATCCCTGGGGACCGAGACCCTGACAAGATCCTCTCTTGGGAACACGATGTCGCTGACCAGGTCTCCGAAATGTTCCCTGAGCGCTCCCGCAACTTCAGTCCCCTTCATCCTCACTAGCCCCGATGATTGTCCGCTCGGAAAGGTTCGATGGATATTCGTTTTGATATATGTTCATTTTGTCTGTCGTGGGGAGTTTGGATGCTGAATATGTCGATGTAATAATGCCTCGTGTCCGATTATCGACATCTAAAGACTGGCTATCGACGCCAAACCTCAATGCATAGAGTAATGTAAGAGAGTCCAAGAAATATGCCGGATTGCCGGGACGGCCCCGATAACACGGCTAGGACTAACGATCTTGTTCGTCTAGGACATGGGCCCGGAGCTGCTTGCAGATGACGCACATTCTATCGATTCTGGCCGAGGTGGAAATCCCGTTGGTCATATCCTCCCCCAGAGCCCGAATCTTCTTCTCGATGTCGGGATGTCGATCAACGATGGTTGCGTCACCTCGCTTGTCACTGAAATAATGACTCACCGCGGCTTGGCTTATCCCAAGAATCTCCGAGACCTCTGTCTGGTTCTTCCCTGCTTCTTCCATCAATATCTTTGTGAGACCTCTCCTGATGGTCGGGAGAACTTTGTGCGAGTCAATCTCGCATGGTTGTGTCATGGTAACACGACGTTATACTCTAGCAAACCGGTTCTATATAATTGTAATGAAATTACGTGGCGTTTCACATAATCCCAGGGGCGATTTTCGTAAGTCTGGCACACTATTTTCCCATAATCTGACATTCGCATGCAATTCGGTGATTCTTGAGGGGTAGAATACTTTTTATAACTATCTTCTGATTCCTCCTCCGATGCTCCTGGAAGACTATCTGCCCGTACTTATCTTCGCGGTAATATGCATCATCTTTCCACCGGTAACGTATTTTCTAAACAGACTGTTCCGTCCGACGAAGAAGACTCCTTTGAAGGACTCCACCTACGAATGCGGGGAGGTCCCGATAGGGACGGCGCACATCCAATTCACCTTCCAGTACTACATGTACGCGATACTCTTCGTGGCATTTGATGTCGTGGTCGTCTTCCTTGTTCTCTGGGCGCTGGTGTTCGACAGTAGCATGAGCTACGTGGCGCTCGCATCGGTGGCCCTCTTCGTCCTCCTGGTCGGAACGGCAGTGGGAGTCTCCCTCAAGAAAGAGAAAGAGGTCTTGATTTGAACGAGGAGAAGACGGGCATCGCCGGGATCAACTCCGAAGAGCTCATGGAATGGATTGGGAACGGTTTCGGGAAGGCGATGGAGAAGACAAGACTGAAGGATTTCGTTAACTTCCTGACGGAGAGGCTGTGGAACTGGAGCCGGAGGAACAGCCTGTGGCCGTTGCACTGGGGGTTGATGTGCTGTTCCATAGAGATGGCGGCTGCTTTCTCTCCCAGGTATGATATTGAGAGGTTTGGAGTTTTGTTCAGGTCGACACCTAGACAGGTTGACATCCTCCTGGTTAACGGCCCGGTGAGCCGCAAGGTGGCTCCGTCAATAAGAAGATTGTACGAGCAGATTCCCGAGCCTAAATGGGTGATCGCCATGGGAGAGTGCGCCATATGCGGAGGCCCGTACTACGATTCCTACAACATACTGGAAGGCGTGGAAAAAGTGGTGCCAGTCGACGTCTACATACCAGGGTGCCCGGTAAGGCCTGAAGCCCTAATAGACGGTTTCATCCAGCTGAGGGAGAAGATAAAGAAAGAGAAGAAGGGAATGTTCCTTCAGCCGAAGTGAGCCATTTTGAAGGCTCGTCTTTTAAACGATTAGAGATTTTGATCAGGCGGAACAAATGAAGAACAAAGTGACTGAAGAGATGCAGAAGAAGATTGTCAGCGGTCCCATTCTAAAGACCCTCTTCATGCTCAGCTGGCCCATCATGGCGATGCATTTCTTCCAGATAGCCTACAACCTGATAGACACCTATTGGCTTGGAAGGGTCAGCGTTGAAGCGGTTGCGGCACCAACGCTCGCATGGCCGATGGTATTCCTGTTGATATCTGTCGCCGGAGGACTATCGGTCGCCGGCGTGGCGCTTGTCTCGCAGTACGTTGGTGCCAACGACGAGAAGGAGGTCAAGAAGTCAGCTGGTCAGGTGATCACGCTACTCACAATTGTCGGTGTGATCGTGTCTATGCTGGGAATACTGGCAAGCGACTCTATCCTTCAATTCATCGGAGCAGAACAGGAGGTCATGGACCTCGCGTCACCGTACATCAAGATAATCTTCGCCAGCATGCCCTGGATGTTCGTCATAATGTCCTATTCCTTCATTCTCCGTGGTTGGGGAGACACGAGGACGCCCATGTACATCTCTGCTCTGAGTGTGGGTTTGAACATCATCCTGGACCCTGTTATGATATTTGGAGTTCCGGGTCTGATACCGTCCATGGGCGTGACCGGAGCGGCGGTCGCGACATTCATTTCCCGAACAGTGGGAGGTCTGCTGGCCCTTTATCTGCTGTTCAACGCAAAGAAGACCCTGAGCATATCCAGATCCGACCTCAAGGTCGAGAAGGAGAAGGCGAAACAGATATTCAAGATAGGGATCCCGGCATCCATTGGGCAGGCGCTGGTCGCATTCGGTTTCGTGGTCATGGTCGGGTTCGTTGCCAGGGCGGGAGCAGACGCGATGATGGGGAAGGAGATAATCGCTGCCTACGGCATCGGAACCAGGATAATCAACATCATTTTCGTCATAATCGGGGGCCTCACCGGCGCTGCCATAACCATGATCGGGCAGAACCTGGGAGCTGGTAAACCGGATAGAGCAGCGAAGACCCTGCGCATGACGATCTTATCGGCCATGCTGATACTCTTCGTGTGCACCTTAACGTTCTTCGTCTTCCGCGCGGAGATATATGGAGTCTTCATTGATGACGCAGTGGTGATAGAACAAGGAGGGACGTATCTCACTATATTCGGCCTGTCCACGGTATTCTTTGGCGTCTATGCAAGTTCACTCTCGGCATTTCAGGGGTCCGGCCAGACAGTACCGACGATGATCCTTGGGTTCGTCAGGCTCTGGTTGATGAGGATTCCCCTCTCTTTCCTGCTGGCGTTCCAATTTGGATATGGGATTGAAGGTCTTTGGTGGGGGATGGCGTTAAGCAACGTCACTAGCGCAGCGGCGGCCCTGGCATGGGTATCCTTGGGCAGATGGAAGAAGGCGGTGATAGACAAGCCACCCAAGGTTGGGGATGTTGAAGAAGTGTTGTGAAAGAACACGTGCCCCTTACAGTAGTCTTGGATAGTCTCGAATCATTCTCCGATCCTAAACTACAGGACCAACGCCATGTTTCCTACCGGCCGGATCCTCAGCCTTGAGCAAAAAGAGCCCTGTTATGACCAGCCAGAAAAAGCAGACCACGAACGGCAACGCGGTTATCCTATCGGGATCGGCGAACGTAGCGACAGCGGTCAGAATAAGGGGTCCAAGGACAAAACCTGCATCTCCAATTGTGCGGTACAACCCCATGGCGGTTCCCATGGTCTTTTGGTCAGAAAGATCCGCCGCCCAAGCGGCCATTGGGCCAGTAAGTCCCAGGCTTAGGCCGAAGACGAGCATGGCGGCGACCAGGCCGGTGAGATCCCGGGCCAAAGGTATGAAGAGACAGGACACGCCACCCAATATCAAGCTTGTCGTGAATGGTAACTTCCTTCCGTATTTGTCCGCTATTATCCCCGCAGGCACGATCGTCATAAGAGAGGTCAGTGCGACACCGGTCAAAACAAGACCTATGATGCCAGCGTCATATCCGAAGTTCTGGAAGGCCATGATGGGGAAGATGGTTCCAATGATCCCTCCCCTGGCAAAGAAAGCGGCCAGGGTGCCAGAATTCACGATGAGGAAGGAACGATTGGACATGACCTTCTTGACCTCGGCCTTCACGTCCCTCTGGGCGAGTTCCTCCTTTGGGACACCTTCATCTTTCTTGATCAGAGCGACATGGATCCCGAATCCGATGGAGGTCATGATGGCATAGGCAAGGAACGGTGCAGCGTTCCCGAAGTTCACCGCAACGACCCCTCCAATCCCAGGTCCTGTGACCATTCCCAGGAGCAGCGCACCCACGAAGATGCTCATATAGAAGCCTCTTCTCCGGATCTGGGTGTTCTTCGCCAGGTAGGAGGTGGACATGGTCGAATAGAAAGCCGATCCGATGCCCTCAAATATCCTGGCCAAGAGCAGGACCTGGTATCCATTGCCAAAGACCTCGTGAATGTCGTATGCGAAGTATGCGATGATGGAGGCCACGATGATTATGACGAGTCCGATCGACATTGCGGTCTTGTTTCCGATTCGATCCCCGATGATTCCTGCGGGCAATGAGAGGAAAACCCTGGCAGCGGCGAAACTGCCCATCAGAGCTCCAATCATCACCCAGTCGGCGCCAAAATCCCCAGCATATGCCGGCAGGATGGGAGATATGATTGTAACGCCGGTCATAACCAGATAAATGATGATGGAAAGTACCAGCACGGTTCTCATTTCTTTGTTCATCGGTTCTCTCTGCTAAAGTCCCCAGTTTATTAAAGCTTGCTCAGCGGGTATCGAGCTACAAGCGACAGGTTCTCTATACATCTAAATAGAGATTCAGAGTAGCCATCGGAGATTGAATAAATTCTGTAGTCTGGCTTCATTGAAGGCACAGTAAGAAAACACTATATAGAAAGCACGAATTGAGGCACCCATGAACCCGGAAACGAGGAAAGTGCAAGTCACCGGAGGATCGACCTACATCATCTCACTCCCCAAGAGCTGGGCGGAGAGCAGCAAGATACAGAAGGGGGACAGCCTGACGCTCTGGCCCAGGGACGATGGTCATCTCATTGTTGAACCCAGGACCATTTCGAAGAAGAAGACGGAAGAGATAATACTCTCAGAAGAGCCGCCGACACACCTGCTCAGAAGGCTCATAGGACTCTACATGGCGGGCCACCGCCAGATGAAGCTGAGGACCGAGAACAGGATGAGCCAGAAGACCCGGAAAGCGATAAAGGAGCTCACAAAACGAGCCGTCGGCACGGAGATCATAGAGGAGTCCAGCGATTTCGTCCTGATACAGGATTTCCTGGACCCAAGCGATCTTCCGTTGGATAAGACGGTTCGCCGGATGGTCGTCATGGCATCATCCATGTTCACGGACAGCATCATATCGGTCATGGACAACAACATAGACCTGGCAAAGGACGTGCAGTCGAGAGATGATGAGGTAGATCGTCTATACTGGCTGGTCTCAAAGCAGTTCAACATGGTCCTCAACGACCCCATACTTGCATCAAAGATGGGCCTGACGAGCCCCCAGTGCATGAACTTCAGAGCGGTCGCCAGGACGATAGAGAGGATAGCGGACCACGCGTGCAAGATCGCGGCCAACTCCGCAGAACTCAAGAAGGAGGATGTCGCACCGAAGACGTTGAAGCTCATCGATGAGTACTCGTCCTTCTCGGCCGACCTGTTCGACAAATCGATGAAATCCTTCTACGGGAAGGACCTCAAGCTTGCCAACGAAACCATGGACGTTGCGGAAGAGGGAGCAACATTCAGAAAGAAACTGGCTAGGAACATACCCAAGGCGGATTCCACAGTTGCCGTGGCCCTGGCTTTCATCAGCGACAGCATAGAAAGAGTGGCGTCCTACTCGACCAATATCTGCGAGATAGCGATCAACCACGTGACGCTCGAAGAGAACTAGTCCTCTTCCTTGGGTTCCTCTTCTGGCTCCTTGATCTCTTCTTCATCTTTCCTCATCTTCTCGCGAACGTAGGACTGGAGCATGTCATGCCATCTCTTGGTGTCCTTGATCAGAAGCTCTCTCGTGATCTTCTCCTCTTCGCTAGGCAGGTACACCTCTCCGAATGCCTTCCCTGCAATGGTGCCAATGAGGGATATTGGAAGGAGGAAGATTGAGGAAAGGACGATCGATTGCCTCTCCTCGTCAGTGGATCCCAGCTGGGTCATATCCTGGACAGTGCCAGTGATCAGAGGGAGGAACAGTACGACGAATATCAGGCCAATTGCCATGCCAGTAAGGATGAACGAGCCGTAAACGGCGACCTTCTCATCAAACTCGCTGAGCATCGCCCCTGTAACGAAGCCGCAGAAACCTGGAACGACAAGGAAGGCAAGGCCGGCATCTCCCGGGTCGATGGGCGAGAACTCTGGGAAGAAGGTGGAGAAGAAGAAGTACGTTATGATCACAGCTGAAGCTAGGGTCCAACCCAGGACCATGAGGACAACGTAGGACCTCTTAACGGGTTTCAATTCAATAGGGCTCGACTCCAGCTCTTCCAAGGAATGACACTCCTCTTACTACTTCGATCAGATCTATGTACTCAAATGTGTACCACATGGTCCCGAAGACATATGGATAGTATTTCCCGTCAGAAGTGGTGTTGAGAATCGACATGAAGACTGAGCCACCGCTGACAGTCATGCGGACGGGAATGGTCATCGACTCTCCCGGACGGATGATGTGGGAATCGGCCTTCTGGAAACTGAACTGGCCTATGCCAACGAGTATCTCATTCATCTTCTCCAGGAAGGGGCGGATATCGGAATAGTTGTCCATGTAGACATATGCCTCGATGCTGGTAACGTAAATGGTCAGACTGGACGGATTAGAGACTGTAAAAAGGACCTCCACGATCTGGTCCTGCAACTCGTCAGTGATGAGCGGAATGCGGACCTCGGATATCTCTATGTTCTGCGGGATCTCTGAAGCGGTCTCGGTGTAGTTCAGGTAGTTGACCGAAGTGACGTATAGAAGCCCGAATGAGAGCAATGAGATGATTATGAAGGAGATGCCGATTAAACGAACGAGTTTGTTCACGCGAACACCTAGAATTTCTTACCGCAGACCGTGCATGCCTTCACCCGGTCCGCACATTCCTCATGATAGTTGGCTCCACAAGGATGCTGTACCGAGGCCATGCCTTTCTTTATGGTGGCGTTGCAGTACTTGCATAACTCCTCGGTAACGTACTCGTCGTCAGGCTTCACAATGGGCAGCTCACCGGCAAAGTGACAGTGAACGAAATGGCCCGGTTCGACCTCCTTGAACTCAGGGGCCTGGGACTTGCAGATGTCCTTCTTGTACAAGCATCTCGGATGGAAGGTGCAGCCGGGTGGCAGGTTGATAGGACTGGGCAGGTCTCCTTTGATCTTCACTCTACCATGCTTTGCGGTCGGGTCGGGAACGGGAACGGCGGATAGGAGCGCCTCGGTATACGGATGCATCGGGTTCTTGATGATATCTTCTGACCCGGCCAGTTCCGCGAAATCTCCCAGATACATGACGCCTATCCTGTCGCTCATGTATCTCGTCACCGAGACGTCGTGGCTGATGAACATGAAGGGGATACCGTACTCCTCCCGAAGGTTGAGCATGAGGTTCATGATCCCGGCCCTGATGGAAACATCAAGCATGCTGACCGGTTCGTCCGCGACTATGAACTGGGGCCTCAGCACCAGTGTTCGGGCAATGGCAACGCGCTGTCTCTGGCCGCCGCTGAGTTCGTGCGGAAACCTGTACATGAACTCCTCCGGGGGTTTGAGCTCCGCATATTCAAGCGCCTTCCGAACGAGCTCCTCCCTATCCTCGATGGTGTCGCCGACGCCGTGGACTATTAGAGGCTCTGCGATGGTGGCAAAGACAGAGAGCCTGGGGTTGAGGGATTCATACGGGTCCTGGAAGATCATCTGGACGCTCCTTCTGAATCTCTTCAGCTCCCTCCCCTTGAGCCCGCCGATCTCCTGACCGTTGAACTGCATGGTGCCCCTTGTAGGTGTCTCGAGACGGACCAAAAGCCTTCCGCACGTCGTCTTGCCGCACCCGCTCTCACCCACGATGCCAAGGATCTCCCTGTCATAGATCTTGAATTCCACGTCGTTGACCGCGTGGACGTGCACCTCCTTGCCCATAAGGGATGCGATGAAGCCTGCCTTTATGGGGAACAGTTTGGTGAGGTTCTTCACCTCCCAGACTACTCCGGGTTCCTTCTCGACTTCCTCGGTTGTAGCATCCGTGACTTCTGCTTCCATGTCTAGACCTTCATCTTTCCAGTGTATATCTCCTCTGCGAAATGACAATATGATCTGTGATTCTTTGCGACCTCGATGGTCGGGGGCATCTTCTCCTTGCAGATGTCCTGCGCCAGCTTGCACCGGGGGTGGAACACGCATCCAAGCGGGGGATTCGCAAGGTCCGGAGGGGAACCTGGTATAGACTTCAGTCTCTTCTTCTTCCCCTTGATGCTCGGGAAGGCGCCAGTGAGGCCGATGGTGTAAGGATTGGCCGGGTTCTCGAATATTGAGACTATGTCCCCCTGCTCGAACAACTTCCCGCCGTACATGATTGCGATCTTCTCAGAGACCTCCGCGACCACGGATATGTCGTGAGTGATGATTATCATGGCCATGTGCATCTCCTTCTGCAGGTCGCGTATCTCGGCGAGTATTCGGTCCTGCATAATTACGTCCAGAGCAGTTGTGGGCTCATCGGCGATTATCAACTGTGGGTTCAGTGCCAGTGCCATGGCGATGATGGCTCTTTGCCTCATTCCTCCGCTGAACTCGTGCGGGTATCCAGTGACCCTGTCGGGCTTAAGTCCAACGAGATCGAACAGTTCAAGTACCTTCTGGTGGGCCTCGTCCTTTGACATGTCCTCGTGAGTGAGAAGTGCTTCCGCGATCTGATCACCGACGCGGTAAACAGGATTGAACGCATTCATAGCACTCTGGAAAATCATGGAAATCTCTGACCACCTGATGGCGGTCATTTTTGCCTCAATCTCCTTCTCTATCTTCCTCTTTCTCCTATCGGCGAAGAACCCGGTTGTCTCGGCCTTGCCGGCCTTAGAGAGCATCTCTTTTAGCTCTTCAGGTGCAACCCTATCCTTAATAGCTAGGATATCACCGACCTCCTCCAGGAAAATCTCTTCCTCGGCAAGGAGGATCTCTGATTCCCCCGGCATCTCGCCGAGTCCCTTCTCCTTGAGGACCTGCATTGCGTTCTGCCTTCTCTCGAAGAGGGTCTCGACCCGGGGCAGCCATCTCTCGCGCTCCAAGAGCTCCAGCATCTCGGTGGCCATGTCCGCCCTTGCCAGCACCATGTCGTTGAACAATATCTCTCCACCGACGACATGTCCGTTGAAGGGGAGCAGCCGGGTGATTGCGAATGCTGTGGTCGTCTTCCCGCACCCGCTCTCGCCGACCAGGCCCATCGTCTCACCTCGGTCCAACTGGAACGAGACTCCGTCAACGGCCTTCACCTTGCCCTTCAGGATCTCGAAGTAAACTCTCAGGTTCCTTATGTCCAGCATCACCATATTCTCTGATCACCTCTTCCTCAGACGCGGGTTGACGATCTGTTCGAATGCCCTGCCGATGAGATAGAATGCCAATGAGATGAATGTGATAGCGATACCGGGCGGCATCAACCACCACCACGCTGCAAGCACGTTCTCGGTCTGGACCGCCTGGAGCATCAGGCCCCAGCTGGCGGTGTTCACATCTCCAAGACCAAGGAAGCTCAGCGCCGCCTCCGCGAGGATGGATCCGCTCACCGCGAGAGTCATGTACAGGAAGGCCAGGGGCATCACGTTGGGTGCCAGATGTTTGAACATTATGCGGATGTTGCTTGCACCCGTGACCCTTGCGGAATCGATGAAAGGCCTTTCCTTCAAAGAAAGGACCTCCGAACGAATGACCCTTGCAGTACCTGGCCACCCAATGATGGTCAGCACGAAGATGATGTTCCAGTAGCTCGGACCGAGCACTGCGGCGAGAATGATGAGGAAGGGCAAACCGGGTAGAACCAGAATGACATCAGTGAACCTCATCAGAACCGAATCGATCCTACCGCCCGAGTATCCGGATACCAAACCAATGATCGTGCCGATACCTATGGAGCCTCCAGCTGCCAGAAGTCCGACCGTGAGAGCGACCTGCGACCCCCACATCAACTGGCTGAAGATGTCCCTGCCTTGTGAGTCCGTCCCAAGTGTGTAGCAATTACCGGAATCGTAACATCCTGGCGGAAGAGGCGCCATGTTCTCGCCAGTGGAAGAATATGCGTTTGCGATGCCCTTACTCGTTCCGAACCAGACGCTGGGTGTCGGATGGGTTCCCACATTGTCCTTCCAGATCGTGGGCGTACCTCCGATCCTGCCATCGACGGTCTTCCTCCAGGAGAGGCTACCGTCCTCTCCGAGGATGAACAGAGTCCCTATATCATCATCCAAATTCCCTGGAGTGGTATATCCCTCATAGCCAACGGCGAACAGTAACCGCGATTCTCTTACGAATCTCACACCCCCGGTGTAGGCGAAGCCGGCGTTGATAAAAATCCTATCGGAGTAGATCCAAACCGTGGACCCAGCGGGAAAGCCTGGCAACGGGTCCCTGCGGATCGCGTAAAGATGACCTGAGCTCGAGCCCAGATAAATGAGGTCCCCAAAGAAGTCCGGTGTTGTGAGGACGCCACCGTCGAACGTCACCAGGTCGATCATTACCGGGATTCCTCCATCGGTGGCGGTCATATTGTCGTCCAGTCCCCGATCCTCCCAAGATGCAAGGGAACTGCCGTTGTCCGCATACCGGGCATATATCCAGCCGTGATCGGTCGTCGCGTAAACGGCCTCCGTGAAATCGGTTCCTATCAGACCTGGGACAGCCACTACCGGGGTGTTGGTCCATTCCGGACCCATGTCAAGGGATGGTGTGCCCCATGCATCAGTACCGTCGAATGCGTTGATCGCATGAAGTCCTCCATCGTTGACAAAGATCATGGTCCCATTGGCGTTCAGTGATGGGGAGTAATTGGGGTCTGTGGGTGTGCTAAGAGGGAAACCCGCCATCAATATGGGATCCTCTGTGCTCAACTGCCGGTACCACAGCATGCTGAAGGTCCGGTCGTCGCCGCCGAAGAGAAATATCTCACTCCTGTTCGAGTCGTAGACCATCGAGTGCCCGGTCCTTCCCGAGAGGTTTGATATAGGAGTGATTTCGGTCCAGGCACCACCATCAAAGGCCCAGGTCTCATCCCAACCAGTATCCCCACCGAACATCAGAGTGCGGTTGTTGGCAACGTCGAAAACAATGTCGTGGAACATCCTCGGGGACGGTCCAGCGGGCGGGATCAGGTCTGACCATACGTGAGTAGATGAATTGTAAGTCCAGGTCTCGTTGCCGCCGTCGCTTCCACCGACCATGACAACTCGACCGCTGATGCTGTCATATGTCATTGCGTGTCCATATCTGCCAGTGGGGAAAATGCCCGACGTTCTGTTTATCCATCCCAGTCCGTCAGAATAAGTCCATGTCTCATTGGACCAATGATCTCCACCGTACATCACCGTCATACCAGTACCCTCGTCGAAGGCCATTGCGGAGAAGGCCCTTCCCCAAAGACCTGGTGGGATGCTCACCTGGGTCCAATTGCTTGCATCCACGTCGAAAATCCAGGTTTCATTGCTCCATGGATTGGCCGAGTTGTCGATGACGCCTCCGAACAGTACGACCTTCTCGGTGCTGGAATCAAAGGCCATGGAGTGACCGTATCTGGCCGAGGGATGCCAGTCTGTCTCAATCCTGGTCCAAACCTGTGTCACCGGATCGTATATCCAGGTCTCATCGTTGAGGAGCCCATCGTTACCTCCGAACAGCACCATCTTGTCATTGATGGAATCGTAGACCATGCTGAAGTTGGTCCTCGGGGACGGCCTGATCTCACCTTCTCCCAGAGGCATCGTGGACCAGTTTCCCGAGCCGAAAACCCAATTCTCATTGTCGAACTTGGTCACCGAATATGCATAAAGCCATCCGCCCTCGGTCCCAAAGAAGTACTTCTCCACGGGGCTCCTTCCAGACCCCGGATTGCTGTAGAGGGCCGTAGATGTTATCGCACTGTCCAGCTGCTCGTAGTACACGCGTCCGTTCGCCACCGACGGAGTCGATTCCTTGAGAATGGTCGGGCCGCCATCGTAGTCCTCTATTATGTAGATGTAACCGTCGTTTGTACCCACTCCGAGGAGGTAATCCACCTCGGCCGAATCGTACTGGTTCCCAAAGTTGGCCACCACGACGTCAGTGGAAAAGTGGGCATCGGTGATGTGCCTGAAATCAAAGTTCTCAGGAGTGTCCCAATCGGTCCAATAGGATCCAGCATCGCCCGGTTTTAAAGAGAATAATCGATTCCCTGAAGTGAAGTACACCCTGTCAGATTCCAGCGCCTGGGCGCCTGCGGGTTTTACCCGGAAGGACACGGTCTTGTTGATAGGTTCGCCCGCATTCCATTGTGTTTGTGAAACGTTCCTTCCAACGCCCCACCAAGAGTTCACCCGGATTATGTCTGCATCTGGTGCCCTCCAGTTGATGGGGTCCCTGAGGTTCATGAAAGGAGCGATGATGGCCATTCCGAGGAAGAAGAACACGATGATGACTCCTATCACGCCGATCTTGCTTGCCTTGAACAGGTCCCAGTTCTGCTTGAAGACCTTCCGATACGCTCGGATCTTCTCTTTGAGCCTGGCAGTATCTACCATCTACAACCTCACCCTTGGGTCCATAAAGGCGTACAGCACGTCCGCAACCACGTTAGCAAGAATAGTCATAACCGCCAGAAGAAAGAAGACTCCTTGAACGGCGGGATAGTCCTGTTGCAGGGTTGATTGGACGAGGTAGAATCCCATGCCCGGCCAGGAGAATATGGTCTCTGTGAGAACGCCGCCACTGACAACGCTGCCCACCGACATCGCAATCACGGTCACGACCGGAAGCATCGCGTTCCTGCCGGCGTGTTTGTACATCACCTTCCTTTCGCTCAATCCCTTTGCCTTGGCGGTGGTGATATAATCCTCCCCGAGGACCTCGAGCATTGAGTTCCTCATCAGAAGAATGGTGAAAGCGAGACCGACCATCATCAAGGTGATTAATGGAAGCACCATGTGAGCGCCTATGTCTGTAATCTCTGCCCATATGTCCGGATATCCTTGAGACGCTAACTCCGGGGTTACCATGCCTCCGAACGGGAACCAGCCCAGCTGGAAAGCGAAGGCCCATATCAGAATAATCCCGAACCAGAACAGGGGTATCGAGTAGAAGAAAAGAGAGATAACGACGGCACTCAGCTCCATCCTTGTCCCCCTTCTCCAGGCAAGGAGGACGCCTATCAGTACGCCGAACACGGCCTGAAGTATCAGTGCAGAGCCGAAGAGCAAGATGGTGGGCGGGGCCTTCTCCTGGATTTCGGTCCACACCGGTCTTTGAGAGAAAAACGACTTGCCAAAGTCCAGCTGCAACATGGACGTGAAGTACACCCAGAACTGTTCGAAGATGTTCCTCTCGGCGGTTACCTCGGGGTGATACAAATCAACGACATTCACCTTTGCGTCAGGTCGAACGACAGTTGCGACGACCGTTTTGTTGGTGTTCAGGATCTTGGCGTCATCGGACACAATGGCTATGCTGACCCTTCCCGAGGCCACGTTGAATTCGTCCGGGTAGGTGAAGATCCCGCCTTCATCGGCGATCAAGGAGAAAGGTAGAAGCTGAGAATTCGGAAGGTTTGCTGCGAATGCGTAATGAATCGTCATTGATTCAATTCCGTCCAGATCCCGTGCTGTGATGGCTACATCATAGTGGCCGGCCTTGTCGGGTGTTATCGGACCGGAAGAGTACCTCTGCCCAGATGCAGTGAAAAGAACGTCAGGCATGAAATCCTCGGTCGCTCCGGTCGGGCTTATGTAGGTCACATTCGCCCGAACTTCCACATTGGATGGAGGTGAGCCATCGAGGTTGGCGTAGACCGTTACAGTGTCGCCGACAACAGCAGTCCCAAGCCTCTCCATGGGTTCGTTGAAGAACTCCAAACCTCCGTCTTCAAGGAAGTTCACCAGCAAGGGGTCAACAGAGCCATGGACCTGGAGAGGATCGTCTTTGATTGAGGCATATTGCCACCGCACGTTGTAGGTCGCATAAAGCTCGGCAGTGTTCCCGTCTTCATCTACCACGTTGATTGTGATCAGATATGCGCCGGGGAGGTCTGCCTCAGATATGGAGGCCTCCCGGTAATCGCCAGGGGCGTCCACCCAGTGCCTGAAACCGAACTTCACCAGGAGCCTATCTCGCGTATCCTGGGTCTGACCGGGCTCGATGAAGAACCTTGTCGGGTCTCCGGGCATCAGTCGGAAGATTATGAAGAGCAGAACAAGTACGACCAGCAGTGTGATTATGGTGTGTATGGCTCTCTTGAAGAGGAATGTGCGCAACCTCAATTGTTCATCTCCGGCCTACTTCTGAGAGAAGGGGAGTACCTACCCTTCCTTCAGCTTCTGGATCTTGCGCCTTCTCTTCCTCTTTCCACCTTTCATCATCATGAAGGCGACAATGCCCGCCACCACGCCAGCAACGGCAATCCCCGCTCCGACAATGAGCCAGGGGAAGTCACCGCCCGGAGGGGGGGGCTCGGCCGCCACGGTCATGGTGAAGTTCCTGTCAGTAGGTTCGTGGTCGGCTAAAGTGGCGGTAATGGTGATCAAATGGTCTTGATTGTCATCCACTGCCGGAGCTATGAATTCGATGTTCTCGACGCTGTTGATGAAACCGTTCGTATCGGTGGTTCCACTGCTGGGAGTGATCTCCGCCGGAGGATCTGAACTGATGACAACGCTCGCGCCATAGACCGGATTCTCGTCCTGATCGGTGATCTTGACGCTCATCAGCGTCGGTCTTCCTTCTTCCACCAAATCTCCACCCAACAAGTTCACCAGCATGGATAGGAACTTACCGCCGGGCGGATGCACTACGATTGTAATCGTAGCGTTCCTTGATTCAGGATAGTCCACGTGCGTTGCCTTTGTATAAATGAACATCGTTCGTTGAGTGTCGTTTTTCGCTAAGATCGGCGGTTGATAGGTCACCTTGAATTGCCCATTCAAGTCGGTGGTGCCAGTTACATAGTTCGATACTGTCGTTCCCAGCACGAAATCTCCATCCGTGGAAGCAACGTATGCCTCAACTGTGGCCCCTTGAAGAACATCGCCGTCCGGTTCCCTAACGGTCGCAATGAGCTTGGCCGTCTTGTCCGTCTTGACAGCGGTCTGGATCGATGATGTGATTCGCAACGGATCCGGCGGAGGCCGGTGAATGCCCAGCCATGACCAGTAGCTGAAGATGGTTCCCGCGGCGCCTACCGTCCAGTTGGTGAACTTGTCAGACCTGTAGGCCTCGATGTTGGTCCTGAAGTACAGAACGTCGTATGGTCGGTCATAGGCCAGCACACCCTGTGCCGTCTTGATGAGGTCGACTTGTTTCTGTGGATTGAGCTCTTCTCTAGCATCAAGTATCAGCTGGTCGAACTCGTCGCTTTGATATCCAGGATAGTTCTGACCCTGAGCCGCATTCCTTGAGTAGAAGAAAGCGTGGAAGTAATCCGGTGGATCCGAACCTATCCTCCATCCGAGAATGAACATCTGGAAGTCTCGTGCGTCAATTCTCGTAACGATCTTACCGAAGGCGGTAGGCTCAGAGTAGGCATTTATCCCCGCATCGTTCATTGCCTGCGCGATTAGAGTTCCGGCAGCAGCCCTGATTGGATCATACTCCGCATTCGGAGTCAAAATCTCGATCTGGCTGTTCCCAATGACAGGGAAGGACCTACATCGGCCGGGGTTATCTTTGTTGCATGGACCGTCCGAAGAATCCCAAGGATCGTACGTATCCAGCAACGTGTCAGCTTTGACTGGATCGAACGGGAACTGCGGCAATGAGCTATTGTACCAACGGGCCAATGTCGGGCTCACAGGACCGTCAGCGACGATGCCATAGTTCTGCAACAAGCTCGTGACAATGGTCTTCTTGTCGATCAAGTGCGCAACGGCCTGTCGGAAGTTCTTGCCCAGGTCGTTCGTCGTATCTCCACCTGGATATCCGAAAGGCTCCTCTCTCATATTGTAAGATAGATAGAAGAAACCCTTTTCGGCCGTGCTTGTGATGCCGATGTTGGCGTCGTTGAGCAGTTCGGGAACGAATGCAGGTGGGATCGACCATGCGATGTAGTCAACGTCCCCGCTCCTGAGGGCGAAGACCGCTGTCTGGGTGGTCTTGAACACCTTGAAGAGCATCCCGTTGATGTACGGCTTGTGGATGTATCCTTCACCTGTGTAGAAATCTTCGAACCTGGTAAGACTGGAGAACTGACCGGGGACCCACTTGTCGAACATGAACGCGCCGGTTCCAATCACGTATTCGTCCGGAATGTCCCAGCTCTCGGCCAGACTGTACTCGAACTTCCTGGAATCGGTGTCAGGCACGCCGTTCCCGGTAAGGGAATCATAGGCAATGCCGAAGGAGTCCATGGCGGATCCGTCTGGGTTCTTGTGAATGTCACACTTGAAGGTCGAGGTGTCCTTCTCATAGATGCAACCAGTACCCTCCCAGATATGTCTGGGATATGCACTCCAAGACATTGTGGCTCTGTAGAAGTTGGCATAAGGGGCCTGTTGCTTGAAATGAACGGCAGCTCTCAGGCTCGTGTCGTAGCTGGGGTCAGTGTAGTCCCTGGTCGTAATGCCCCAATCGCCAATGGGAGCATCAAGTGTGTCAAACCCTTTCAACTCATTGAGATGCAGCCATCTTGTGATGCTGTAGTTCGATCCGGGCAGGTTGTTCTTGTCCTTCAATACGTCCAGTGAGATGGTCCTTGGGTCAAGTGCGACCATGTGGTACGTGAACAAAAGATCCTCAACGGTCGCCTGATATCCGTCATGGAACAGGACGCCGTTGAAGTCGTAAAAGGCAGTCACTTCCTTAGGTTTTCCCTCTATGCTTCTGAATTCCCCGTACTCATTGTCCTGGAATATCCCGTCTCCGTTGAGATCAGTACCTTTCAGGATGTACGGCATCAATTCCTCGGTCTCCGGATTCATCTGGGTCACAGAATCGTATACCGGTCCCAGAACGTTCTGGGTCCATACGTCGCCAGATGCGAGTATGTTCCTGGTCTTGGGTTCGTCCTGTGCTCCTATTCTCAGAATCACGTCTTCGTCCCCTCTCGTGTTGTCCCCAGCGACATACAGGGGAAACGAACCGAGCAACATGGAGAACACAAGTATTACGCTCACAATAGAGGCTATTCCTCTTCGGCTGTTTCTTCCGCCCATTTCCATTCCTCCTCTCCTGACCGCCAAGAAGGCAGAGTGAGAGTGGCATATTGGGTTGACATTAAATACTTTTTCTTGTCAACTGAATATACTGTTTCTGTTTATGCTGGGTGGGATATATAAGGAAATTTGTAAGCGGTTTTGTGTATTATATAACCATTGTGGTTGTGGGTTTTGTGGATTTCTGGGTATCTGTTGAAGTTGGTGACGGTCTTTGGGAAGCATAGGCTCTTGAGGATAAGCCTGTGCCTGAGAACATATCTGAAAGGTCACAATCCGGTCGGCGATCCCGAATCATCCTGGTAGTAGATCCTCTTGCGGCCCTCTTTGCGAACCAGCACGAATCCCTTTTGGGTCAGTATCCTGAGGTTGTAACTGGCCACCTGCTGACTTATTCCGAGATCAGACGCGATGTCTTTCTGGGTCGGGGCCGGCCTGCGCCTAAGAGCCGCAAGAATGGTTATCTGCATGTCGCTCAGTTTGACACCCTTGTCACGAGGGAACTTCATCTCTATGGGATAGAAACGCCTGTAGATGCTCTCCTTCCTTGATTTGATGAATCCCTGGACCTCCAATGTCCGCAGATGATAGGATAAGGTACCGTTGGTGACCTGCAATTTCTGCCTGATCGAATTGTAATGCTTGCCCGGGTTGGAAACGATGTATCCGTAGATCTGACCCCGAACGAAATGGTCCAGGACCTCGTCCTTCTTTATCCTCGAGTACAACGGGAAGGCGAAGATGTTGAAGAGCGAGAAGCCGGCGGATTCGGTGCTCGCGACGGCCATGGACGCGAAGGCGGCAAAAAGCGCTCCCAGCTGGAAGTAAACGACTGGAATTCCCTCTTCTTCTTCCTCTGGCGGCGGAACAACGACGTCAATCTGTATGGTGTCGTCCTCCTTGCTCACATCGATCGCATCGGCAGAGGCGGTAACGGTGAAGTTGCCACCAACGTCTTCGGCCGGCTGGAACATGGCTACCCAGATACCGTCGGATTCAGCCCGCGTCAGATTGCGATACTGAGCCCCGTAGGGATCTTCCATCAGGACTGTTATGTGCAGCCCATCAACGGAGTTCCCATCTACCTGGCCTTCAAGATAGAAGACCGATCCAGCCTCAAATGTTCCACCATTGGAGAGGAATGTCACGGTGTAGAAATCTTGCGGGCTTCCGGCGATGTCGGGAGTGGGGGGTGAGATGAATCCAGGCGAGGAAGCACTGGATTCTTGAGGAATGAAGAAAAGCGAGAGGGCTAGAACAAAGGCAACACTAACAGTGAGAATGACCGCGTTGGGTCGCATTATTTCCTCTCTGAGAACATATTGGTCCTACGAACTATATAAGCTCATTTGTAGGTGCTTTTGTGTGATATTTAATCCTTGTGCTCTTCCTCTGGGGTTGAGATTGTGGGTTCTTCGGAAGATTCTGGCTCTTCAGTTGATTCACCGGATTCGGTTTTCTTTCTTGCCTTTGCCAACAAAATAACAGAAGCGACCAACAGGACTGCGATGACAGCGATCAAGCCCAGCCAACCAATGATAGGCAATATTCCTCCACACTCGGTCCCATCTGGACAATCTGTAAGAACTTCATTGTCCACGGTGATTGGAACCTCAACAGTTGTCGAATAGTCAGTGCCATCGTACGCCCTGAAGCTGAGCATGTGGTCTCC
The DNA here is from genome assembly GCA_030593885.1 of Methanomassiliicoccales archaeon. GTDB lineage: Archaea > Thermoplasmatota > Thermoplasmata > RBG-16-68-12 > SOIM01 > JAGLME01. The sequence goes on along the minus strand of JAUVGH010000001.1, from coordinate 71,241 downwards.
GTTGGAGAGATCTGACGTGTCCAACAAGAAACTCCAGCGTGATGTGCCGGTTGCGTTCTGCCAACTGCCACCATCGATTCGAACTTCAACCCTGATGATATCGTCATCCCCATCCTCATCGCTGGCATCCCCTGTGATGTTAACCTCTCCAGATAGTTCCTGACCTGGGGAGATGGAAGTAATTGACACATTTGGCTTTCGATTGTCCTTGACGGTCAGAAACAGACTCTCGACTGCGCTATCATAGCCTAGCTTCTGGGCGATAATCGATATAAGATGTTGAGTATCACCGGTAACATTGGGAGAGAAGAAAATAACGCCCGGCAGGCCACTGATGTAGCCGTTTGCGTCCGTGGTCCCGTTACTGGGATTGATCGTCGCCGGTGGTGTTGAAACAATGTAAACATTCGCACCACTGGCCGGGTTCTGGTCTTGGTCAACAACCTGAATCTCAATAGAGGCTGAACTCCCCTCGGGCACCAGGTCTCCATCGGGCAAATCGATCAACAAAGAGAGAAAGTTCTCGCCAACTGGATGAACCACAATGGTCTCTGTGGCATTTCTTGATTCATTATGTCCGGGATGAGTGGCCCAAGCATAGACGAAGATTGTTCTTGCTGTGTCGTTGGCTGCAAGAGTGGGCGGGACGTAGGTCACAACCAAGTCCCCGTTCGTATCCGTCTGTCCACTCACCAGGTTCGACCTCTGAGGACCAAGCACGAATTCCCCATAAAAAGGATCAACATAGACACTGACCGTTGCACCCCAAAGGGCGTTCCCATTGGGGTCGGTGACGGTTGCTTTGAAAGCAGCTGTGCTGTCCGTCGCCACATCGGTCTGAATTGAAGTCGTGATTCGAAGGGGGTCGGACGGTGGTTCATGAATGCCCAGCCATGACCAGTAGCTGAAGATGGTTCCCGCGGCGCCTACCGTCCAGTTGACAAATCTGTCCGATCTGTATACCTCGATGATTGTCCTGAAGTACAGAACATCATATGGCCTATCGAAGGCTAGAACACCTTGTGCTTTCTTAACAAGAGATACCTGCGTGGGCCCGTCCAGTTCTTGACGAGTCTGAAGACTTAGCACGTCGAACTCGTCGCTCTGATATCCGGGATAGTTCTGACCCTGGGCCGCGTTCCTTGAGTAGAAGAAGGCATGGAAGTAGTCCGGCGGATCCGAACCTATCCTCCATCCGAGGATGAACATCTGGAAGTCTCGCGCGTCAATTCTCATTACGATCTCACCAAAGGCTGTTGGAACCGATCTGGCGTTTATTCCAGCTTCGTTCATTGCTTGTGCGATGAGAGTACCTGCGGCAGCCCTGATGGGGTCGTAGTCGGCGTTAGGGGTCAATATCTCAATCTCGCTGTTCCCCACCACCGGGAATGTCCTGCACCCACTCGGGTTAGCGTTGGTGCATGGACCGTCTGAGGAGTCCCACGCATCATAAGTGTCAAGAAGAGCGTCGGCCGCCCCTGGGTCGTACGGGAGCTGGGGCAGTGAGCTGTTGTACCATCTGGCCAGCGTTGGGCTCACAGGACCGTCAGCGACGATACCGTAGTTCTGAAGCAGGCTGGTGACGATGGTCTTCTTGTCGATGAGGTGGGCAACAGCCTGTCGGAAGTTCTTGCCCACGTCAGGATTCCTTGGATCTCCGCCTTGGTATCCGAAAGGCTCACCTCTCATATTGTAAGATAGATAAGAGAACCCTTTGGGTGACGTTGAGACAATACTGATGCTGTGATCATTGAGAAGTTCTGGAACGAATGCAGGTGGGATCGACATTGCGATGTAGTCAATGTCCCCGCTCCTGAGGGCGAAGACGGCTGTCTGGGTGGTCTTGAACACCTTGAAGAGCATTCCCTCGATGTATGGCTTGTGGAGATAGGATTCGCCAACGAAATAGTCGTCGTTTCTGTCTAGACTTGCGAACTGTCCTGGCACCCATCTGTCAAATGTGAAAGGTCCGGTTCCGATCACATATTCATCAGGAATGTCCCAGCTCTCGGCAAGACTGTAGTCGAACTTCCTGCCGTCGCTCTGGGGCACGCCATTCCCGGTATCGGGATCGTATGCAATGCCGAAAGAATCCATGGCGGATCCATCCCTGTTCTTGTGAATGCCGCACTTGAAGGTTGAGGTGTCCTTCTCATAGATGCATCCAGTTCCCTGCCAGAGATAGGCGGGTAGGAAGGTCCGAGACAGGGTAGATCGGAAGAAATCCCAGTATGGGGCTTGCTGTTTGATATGCACAGCGGCTCTCAAACTCGTATTGTAGCCGGGGTCAGAGTAGTCCTTGGTCGTAATGCCCCAATCCCCATTATTGAGAGTGTCAAGTGGATCGAACCCTTTCAGCTCATTGAGATGCAGCCATCTTGTGATGCTGTAGTTCGATCCGGGCAGGTTGTTCTTGTCCTTCAATACGTCCAGTGAGATGGTCCTTGGGTCAAGTGCGACCATGTGGTACGTGAATAAAAGATCCTCAACGGTCGCCTGATATCCGTCATGGAACAGGACGCCGTTGAAGTCGTAGAAGGCCGTAACTTCCAGAGGTTTGCCAGGAATGCTCGTGAAGACTCCGTACTCGTTGTCACCGAAAACGCCGTCCCCGTCCGCATCCGTTCCTTTCAATATGTAGGGTTTCACCTCTTCTGTCTTGGGATCTGGCTTGGTTACGGAGTCGTAAACTGGATCAAGAACATTGTGGGTCCACACGTCATTTGCAGCGAGTATGTTCCTGGTCTTGGGTTCGTCTAGGCATCCGACGTCCAATACGGCGTCTCCTTGGGCAATAACTTCATCTGAGTTGAGCACGGCGAAACTGCCGAATAGCATGAAGAAGCTCAGAACCGAGACGAGAAGGCGCCGGCCACTTGTTCTACCCATTATTCTTCCCTCCGTGACAACCTCCTTAGGTCACAGCAAATCTCAAATCACGTTTGAGAATATATAGCCTTTCCTATAACGCATCAGGAATCCGCTGGCCCATGCCTTTGCGTGAACATCGTCGAAATAGATCTCAGCCAAATCTATTAGTACCCAGTACACGATTTGAAGGCGGGTGCAGATTCTAGATGGATATTGAACGGCAAAACACCTGCAGGCATTGCGGCGTGGAGCTCGATGAGACTTCGACCTGTCCTCTGTGCGGCGAGTTCTACGGTGTGTCCAAGACCGGGACCACTCCGATCCCCGTCAGATCGCAACTGCCGACAATGATGATCACAGATGAGAGCGGCTGCAAGGTGTGCGGCCACATAAAGGACGATGATTCTGCCACCTGCCCCATGTGCAACAGCCCAGTTCTTTCAGAAGAGGAGAACGAACCTGAGTTCCGATGTCCGGTGTGTGAGAATCCCATCGAGCAGGACGCCTCGGTCTGCCCCTTCTGCGAAATCGACCTTCAAGGAAAGGAGGAAGAGAAGAAGGAGATGAGCTACAGGTGTCCAGCCTGTCAGGAGACAATGCAGATCGACGATCATCAATGTAAGAAATGCGGGGCAAAGATATGGCTGGACCTGGAGGAAGAGGTCCGCAGGATCGAAGAATACCGGTGTCCGATGTGCGATGAGGTTGCGCAAGAGGATTCCGAGAAATGCGCCAAGTGCGGCGCGGACATATGGATGCGAGATGAGGACGCCCTCAAAGAGGAGGCCACTTCCAAGTTGGAGGAGGCGGTAACCCAGATCAAGATCGAGAAGGAAGAGACTGGTTCCGACCTCTCGAAGGCCATAAAGTTCCTGGTGGTCGCACGGGAGGCGATGGACTTGAATGACTACGGAAGAGCATCAAGGTGCGCCTCCCTCAGCCTGGACCTTGCCAGGTCCGCGGGGTTCCAAAAGAGATTGCTGGTTGATGCGCTGCAGAGAGCGGAGAATACAGTGACCCTGGTCAACAAAAAGGGCGGGGACGTGGTCAAGGCGATGGAACTTCTGGAGAGCTCCAAGGACGAGGTCCGGAAAGGCAACTACAGAAAGGCGCTGAAGATGGCCATAAGGGGAAAGGTGCTCGCTGAGTCAACTATCGGTCAAGAAGCGGTTCTAATGATAGATGCTGACAGTCTTGAATGAAATATCACCCCATGATAGATATTTGTTAATAGAAATGTGAGATCGCCCTCAATCGGACAAAATCATATTGAATTGTTCCAAAAAATACTTATTGATTGAATGACAGATATGATGGAGGTTGACGGCCTCGACGGAGGAGATAGGTGGGAAGCTTTGAAAGAGCACTACATTACTGTTGTTCATTGTCCGGGTTGCAGCGAACAGCTCGAAGATCTCGATGTCGTGTGCCCATGGTGCGGCTCGAAGGTCAAAGAGGCCGCCAAGTTTTCCAAGGAGAAGGATCCCCGTACGCGTGAGTACAGGCTGATAGTCGAGGGCGCGATGGCATATGCCATGACCATCATTGGCAACGGTAAGAGGAACGGTGCCATGTTCCCCGCCGCGGAGGCCCTATTGGCGAGGGCAAAGGTCGCGCTTTCGGAGAATGAGTACCCGGTGGCGCTGGAGATAGCCTCCCGTTGCGGTCAAGAAGCCGAGGTCATCGCGAGGCAGTTCGATGCTTTGCTCCTTCGACTGGGGAGAGCCGAGAGGAAGATCAACCTTGCGAGCGAACACGGGGGAAACGTGGAAGAGGCACTGGAACTCTTGGAGAAGGCCAGGGCCGAGATGGAGAAGGGTGAATACAGAAATGCGATCAAGTTCTCCATACGCAGTTCGGCCAATGCGGATAAATCCCGCATGATGCATGACGCCTGGAAGGTGGAGGTCGGGGACTACCTCTGAAGCCGGTTGAGCAAGTCTTTTCTATTCCATTCCGTTTCACTAACCGGGTTTCCGATGGCGCATGCGATTGTTCCCTTTCCGGAAGTGTGTACGGGTTGTAGATTGTGCGAGATGGTCTGTTCTCTGTGGCATGAGGACGTGTTCAATACGGAGAAATCCAGGATAAGAATCACTAAGAAGGGGGTCAGGTTGGACGTGCCCATCGTCTGCACCCAGGGGAATGCATGTGAGCAGGAATGCGCCGCGGTCTGTCCGGTCGAGTGCATCAGAGTGGTCGAGGGAACCGCCATCGAAGTGGTGGAGGATGAGTGCACCGGCTGCGAGGCGTGCATCGAAGCATGTCCTTTCGACTGCATCTGGATGAAGGACGATTTTGCGACCAAGTGCGACCTGTGCCACGGCGACCCGATGTGCGTCAAGTTCTGCCCGATACAAGCTGTGCAGTACCTGGACGGTTCGGAAGGGGGAGCGAGCGAGAAATGGACAGAGGCCAGAAGCCTCTCGGGAGGTGATTGAATTGAAGGGCTACGGTGGAAGCATCCTGCATGTGGACCTGGGCACGAGCACGATTTCCAAAGAGGCTCTGTTAGATGAGATGGTCCAGAAGTACCTGGGCGGGGCCGGATTCGCTGTTAGGCTTCTTTACGACAGGTCGCGGCCTAAGCATGACGCCTTCGACCCATCAAACCCGCTCATAGTGACACCGGGGCTCTTCGACGGGTTCGGGGTGCCAACGGGTGGAAAGGTCGTCTTCTGCACAAAATCACCGCTCACAGGTCTGATAGGGGATTCGGTCATGGGCGGGAGCATAGGGTCGGAGCTCAAACATGCTGGATATGACGCGGTGGTCATCACTGGCAGAGCCAAGGAGCCCTCATATCTGCTCATAGACAACGACAATGTGGAGATCAAGGATGCATCGGATCTATGGGGGTCGACGGTACCGGTTACGGCCGAGATGGTCAAGGAGAAGGAGGGCGACGTCAAGGTAGCATCCATTGGACCAGCCGGAGAGAACCTGGTGAGATACGCATGCGTTGACTGTGATGATAGGCAGGCGGGCAGGGCCGGTGTGGGCGCGGTGATGGGATCCAAGAATCTCAAGGCGATAGCCGTTCGGGGCACAAAGGACCTCGTTCCGCATGACCCGAAGGCCTTGCTGGACCTTAACCTGGAATACGTCAACAAGATGACCGAGAGCTCCGCATACGAGTCGGACACCAAGTACGGGACTGGGGAGTTCTTGGAGTGGATCAATGCCGACCGAGGCGTCTTCCCAACGCGGAACTGGAAAGAGGGGATGTTCGACGAGAGAAAGGAGATCGACCCTTACCACTGGGCGCCCATATACATGAAGAAGAACAAGGCCTGCTTTTCGTGTTCTAAGCCCTGCGGCAGATTGTTCACCATCGACGAAGGGAGATTCGCGGGACTGGCAATCGACGGAATCGAATATGAGACCTTGTACTCCCTGGGGGGAGTGTGCGGGACGGGTGACATTGAGACGGTCGCCAAGGGGAACGAGATCTGCGACTACGAAGGCATGGACACGATATCGGCCGGAGATGCGATCGGGTTCGCCATGGACCTGTATGAGAACGGGATACTGACAAGAGAAGAAACAGGCGGGCTGGACCTTAACTTTGGGAACTCGGATGCTGAGCTTAGGTTGCTGGAGATGATCGCCAAGAGAGAAGGTCTGGGTGACATTCTGGCCGACGGAGTCAAAAGGGCCGCCGAGAGGATCGGAAAGGGCGCCGACAAGTATGCGGTCCACGTGAAGGGAATGGAGCCACCGGCCTACGATGTAAGGGGGATCAAGGGAATGGCCCTGGCCTTCATGACCTCGACACGGGGTGCATGCCATCTGAGGACGTGCGCATATGCGCTCGAGCTCACCGGGAAGTTCTGGAAGTTCAAGGATGTGGACAGGTTCTCATCCGAGGGAAAGGGCGAAGAGATAACCGACATGGAGGACCTGGTGGTTCTGTACGACGTTTTGGGCGTGTGCAAGTTCTCCAGGGGATACTTCTTTGCAGAGGGGTTCACGGATGTTCTGAAGGCGGTGACTGGAGCGGAGATCAGCGAAGAAGAGCTGCTCAGGACGGGTGAGAGGATAAACAACCTGAAACAGCTGTACAACCTGCGGGAGGGTATGACCAGGCAGGATTATGTTCTACCAGAGAAGATTACGAGCGTACCCATACCGGAAGGAGAGTCGAAAGGGCACCTGGTGACGGTGGAAGAGATGAACAGAATGCTGGAGGATTATTTTATCGCCAGAGGGTGGGGTCCGAACTCTGTTCCCACTAGAGAAAAACTGAATGAGCTTGGCATAGATTTCTGATCAGGAGTCCTTCAAAGACTCAAGCAAGATTCTGGAAGAATCCACGACCAAAGAGGGATCGGTCTCCGGAGGTACAACGACAACAAGTATCCTCTTCCTTCCCGCGTTCATAATGACCGTCCTTACATCAGATGAGTCCAATACTATCCTCTCCGGAGCGCTCTTCTTGAGTTCTATGGCAGCGGTAACGCCAGCGCCCATGATCGTTGCACTCATTATCGCAAAAGTCTCTCTGGAGACGTCCTCGGGTATATCACTGTCCACTACAGCTCCATCCTTGCTGATAATCGCAGATGCCATCGCATTGCAGTCGTTCTTCAAAGTCGCCAGTAAGCCCTTGTATGACATTATTATCCCTCTTTCTCGATCTTGAACACGCAGTTCTCAGCGCCGAGAGTCTCGCACTCCGTCTCGACGATTCTGACCTGTTGCTGCATGAATATCTCCAGCACCTTGCTGAGGATCCCTCTCAGCCTGTGACATGTTTCCAGTCCGGTGCCGTCATCCTTGGAGACCTCGATGCAGCCCTTGACGATGATTCGGTCGTTCTCGAATGAAATGCTGTCCACCCAGCCCCTGCCCACAAGCACGTTCGATATGACGTGGATGAACTCGTCGGGAGTCTTCTCCGCTATCTTGGCCATCTCCTCACCCAGAAAAAGACCCTCGCGGTAGAATAGCCCGTGCGAAGCGTAGGACATGACGCCTTCGTACAGGTTCCTGATCTTCGCTATTTCATCCTGAGATACCTTTACGAATCTCATTCCTTCGTGCCAGTCGGGTCAGTATTTATAATCCTTTTGAGCCGATTATCTCTCGCGACACTCAGGGCACAAAAGTTGCCCGTCCAGCTCCGCCAACGATGTTGAAAAAGCACGGCAGCTCTCGCAGTATCCGCTTTCTATCTCCATCCCCGCGTCGGTCATCCCGATCTTCTGGTACTCCCGGGTAACCTCAATGAGGCCTGGCCACAGCTTGAGGATGTCGTTCTCGGTCACCAGTCCGTGCAGTTCCGAGTCCTCCGTCACGACGAGCCTCCGGACGCCTTTCTCGGACATCTTCCGAGCGGCCTCCTCCACCTTCACATGCGGATGTACGGATATGACCGGGGAGGTCATTATGTCTGAGACCTTCAGCTTGGAGGGTAGCATATCCTGGGCGACCACCTTCTGCACAACGTCGTAGTCGGTCATTATCCCGATGGCTTTGTTCCCCTCAACAACGACCAAAGCGCTGACGTCCTCTTTCTTCATCAAAGTTGCGGCTTCCGAGACGGTCTCGCCTCGCGTAATGGTCGCCGGATTCCGGGTCATAACCTCCATGACTGGCACCTTTCTGTACATTGAGTTCACCGTTCGTATAGTAAACAGGTTTTGAAGATAAATCTTTTCTCCCTCACAGATCGGTGGCTGACTCAATATGAAAATCACATTTGATAATCCCAAGGGAACGGATTTTACGCCGTACAGGAATAGACGTAGTAAGTAGTCCATATGAACGACTTGGCCACATTCATAGTCATCAACATGGATCAGAACGCGAAGATCCCAGCAGACCTAATGGAAGTCCTGAAGAAGCACGGATGGATGATGGTCAGGAAGAACTCGATATTCGTCCTTCCCTGGGAGAGGATTCTGAAGGCGAACGGGAAGGACGTCAGTGAGCTCATGGCGCGCGTAGAGAATGTGCGCTTGACGCTCAGGAAACTGGAACTGGATTACGACATAAGGACAATGGGATCGGATCAGATACCAACATGATATTCTTCTTCAGAACCGACAATTGGAATCGTAGGGTTTAAGATAGCGAACACATTTAATGGGTCGATGTACTCTCTTGAGGAGGGAACCCTTGCAGTTAGGATAGCCCGAAAGGTCATCGAGTGCTTTGTGGAGGGGAAGCCGTATCCAGACTTCAACTTTCCAGAGAGTTTCGAGGCCGAGTCCGGAGTCTTCGTCACCATCAACACCCATCCAGAGGATCAACTGCGGGGCTGCATTGGCTACCCATCACCCATATTCTCGCTCAAGAGAGCGCTTGTGAAAGCTGCCGAAGGTTCCACCGAGGACCCGAGGTTTCCCCGCCTGTCTTCCGAAGAGCTGGAGAGGGTCACGGTTGAAGTCAGCATCCTGACCTCTCCGGAGCAGATAGAGGTCAGCAAAGCGACGGAATATCCCAAGAGAATAGATGTCGGGAACGATGGGCTCATTGTAGAGAAAGGGCCCTACCGCGGCCTTCTCCTGCCCCAAGTCGCCGTGGAGTGGAATTGGAACGAGGAGGAGTTCCTCTCGCAGACGTGTATGAAAGCCGGTCTTCCTCCGGATGCGTGGTTCGACAAGGACATCAAGATCTTCAAGTTCAATTCAAGGATATTTGGAGAGGTCTCCCCTGGGGGCGAGGTGGAAGAGAAGACCCTTGGTGGCTGAGATGCGGGTTGTCGAGGGGAGAGCATTTTTCCGGGGAAGGTTTGAGGAGTGTTGCATCGGCATAGAGAACGGGAAGATCGCCGATATCAAGAAGATACTGAAGGGGGATGAGCGCCACAATTTCGGGAGCAATTACATCCTTCCTGCGGGAATTGACATTCACGTCCATTTCAGGGAGCCTGGCAGGACGCACAAGGAGGATTTTCGTTCAGGGTCTGCGGGGGCTGTGTGCGGAGGGGTGACCACCATCTTCGACATGCCCAACAATGACCCCTCGATAGTAGATGCCCGGACCTACCAAGAGAAGCGAAGGATTGTGGGAAGCAAGGCGAACGCTGACTTCGGCCTCTATACGGCTCTCAAGGAGAACAGCCACACCGACGAACTGTCCAAACTGGGATGCCCGTTCAAGGTCTACATGACCGGAACGGCTGCGGGACTGGGATTCGGCGAGTACGACAGGCTGGGTGAGATATGCGAAGGTGTGGGAGAGGACCGGCACGTGGGCATCCACTGCGAGGACAAGAACCTGGTGGGATCCGGTGAGAGGGACCTGGAGGATTTTCTGAAAGTGAGGCCCAGCGAGGCCGAGGTAGCCGCCATCAAGAGGGTCATCAAATCGACAGACAGGAAGATCCATATCTGCCACGTGAGCGCCAAGGAGAGCATTCCTCTCCTGGAGAACCCAAGACTGACCTCGGAGGTCACGCCCCATCATCTTCTGCTCAACATGAACTCTGATCTGGAAGGCTTTGGCAAGACCAATCCGCCTCTCAGAACCAAGAGCGACCAGATGGCGATGTGGGAGGCATTGATGTCCGGGAAGATCGACGTCATTGCATCAGACCACGCGCCTCACACGATGGAGGAGAAGGAGCGGTCGTTCGAAGCAGCACCCTCAGGAGTCCCAGGCGTCGAGACCTCGATCCCGGTGATGCTGGCATATGTGAAGAAAGGGAACATCACGATTGAAAGGCTGATAAACGCGATGATGGAGAGACCGGCAGAGATCATGGGCCTGAACAAGGGGAGGATCGAGGTTGGTATGGACGCGGACCTCATAGCAGTGGACATGCACAACATCACCAAGATAAGGGGAGATGACCTTCACTCCAAATGCGGATGGACACCCTTCGAGAATTGGGAAGGCATCTTTCCACTGGCCACGTTCCTGAGGGGGAGGCTGGTGGCCAAGGACAGGGAGACGCAGGAGACCGGAAGAGGGAAGCTGGTCCTCGGAGATGAAAAACCTTAACTGTTTTTGTCGTATGCGTAGTGAACTCAATGGCTTCATTCCTGCTTCCGATTGCGACCTGGTTCAAGGAAGTTATCCAGGCGGTCGGCTATCCCGGTATCTTCCTGGCGATGTTGGTCGAGGGCATAGTAACACCCATTCCCAGCGAGATAATCATGCCGTTCGCCGGTTACCTGGCGGCCCAGGGCCAGTTCAACATAGTCCTCGTCATCCTGGTGGGTTCTCTTGGAGCGGTCATTGGTTCCACTGGAGCGTATTACATTGGCTACAGTCTGGGGAGACCTTTCATCCGTAAGTACGGCAAGTACTTCCGTCTCAAAGAAGAGCACATCGTCAAAGCTGAGGATTGGTTCGAGAAGTACGGTGATGCTGCAATTTTCATCGGGCATTCCCTGCCTGGAACCAGGTCGTTCATCTCATTCCCAGCTGGAATAGGTAAGATGAAGCTCCGCAATTTCCTGATATTCACGTTCGCCGGAGCGATGGTCTGGAACACGGTGCTGGCCCTACTGGGCTATTTCCTTGGCGATGCGGTGTTTGGCCTGGCAGAGACCTTCGAGTACTTCGATATGGCCGTACTTCTGAGCTTGTTGCTGGTGCTGGTAGCATATTTCCTCTGGAAAAGAAAGAAGAATCAGGAAGAGTAGTAGTATTCGCCTTTTGCCTTCTGGTCCCTGTCCTTTGAAGATCCGAACTTGTTGATCCTGGGCCTGTTGGTCTCGCTGTCCCTTCTGAAAGTTATCTCCACCATCTTCAGGAACTTGTTCATCCCGTCCCTCATTCCGAATGGGCCTTCACCAATGCCACTAATCCCCGGCTCTCCGCCGAAGACCATCAGAGAATCCGATACGAGATCCAGGAAATAGACGTCGTGGTCCACAATGAGCCCGCTCAGCCCTTTCTTCTCCATGGTCCTTCTGATAGTCTTGGCCGCCTGCATCCTCTGGTTGGAGTCCAGGTAGGCAGAAGGTTCGTCAATGAGGTACAGGTCCGCCGTCCTTCCGAGACACAGAGCGATGGCGACCCTCTGCAGTTCGCCTCCGGATAGACTCTTCAACTCCCTCTCAAGGTGTGGGGCGACCCCCAGCGGCTGAAGTATCTGGCCCTGGAAGAAGTCCTCCTGGAACTCCTCGTACATCTCTGTCATGAAGAGCTCCTTCACCGAACCCGCGAACTTGGTCTCCAGGTATTGAGGCTTGTAGCTGACCTTCACCTCGGTGCTAACCGTCCCCGCAGTGGGCTTGAACTCGCCCGCCAGCATCTTGACGAAGGTGGTCTTTCCTGTGGCGTTGGGACCGACCACCCCAACGACCTCTCCAATGCCGATACTACCCTCACCAGTGCTCAAGGTGAAGTTCTTGAACCTCTTCTTAAGCGGCTCAAAGTGCAGCAACGGAACCTTCGACCATTCCTTCCTGGGCGGGTGGGACTCGAACTTGATCTCGGTGTCCCTGAACCGGACGTTCTCCTCCTTCATGTAGCCTCCAAGGTAGACGTTGATGGCCGACCTCACCTGGCGCGGATGGGAAAGAACGCCGAATGCCCCCTCTGACCCGTACATGAGATAGACGTTGGTAGCGAGGAAATCGAAGACGGCCAGATCGTGCTCCACCACCACCGCGGGTTTGTTCTCGGCGAGCTTCTGGATGGATTTTGCGACCTGGAGGCGCTGGTAGATATCCAGGTACGATGAAGGCTCGTCGAAGAAGTAGACATCCGCCTCTTTGAGCAGTGTGGCAGCGATGGCCAGTCGCTGCATCTCCCCTCCCGAGAGCTTCTTCACATCCTTGTTCATGAAGCTGGCAAGCTCCAGTTCATCCTGAACATCCGAGAGCTTGTCGTTGTGATCTGCCTTCTTGAGAAGGTCGGAGACGACTCCTTTGTACACCTTTCCGAGCTGGTCCACGTACTGCGGCTTCATTGCCGCCCCCCATTCTCCTTCAGCGATCTTCTCGAGATAATCGTGAAGTTCCGTCCCGGCGAAATGCTCGAGCACCGGCTCCCAGTCGGGTTCCTCGTCATATTCCCCCAGATTTGGCACAAGTCTTCCTGAAAGTATGGAGATGACGGTTGTCTTTCCAATCCCGTTTGGGCCCAGCAGACCCACCACCATACCGCTCTTCGGACAGGGCAGTCTGTAGAGCTGAAAGCCGTTCTCACCGTACTGATGTACCAATTCCCCCTCCAATTCCTCGGGAAGGCCTATGATCCTGATGGCGTCGAAAGGGCACTTGTTGACGCAGATGCCGCACCCGACGCACAGCTCCTCGGATATGACAGCTCTACCGTCCTCCCCCAAGACGATCGCTTCGCTACCCGTTCTCACCGGAGGGCAATATCTGATGCATTCGAGGGAACATCTCTTGGACTGGCACCTATCCCTCAGAAGTACCGCGATTCTCACGAACCCTTTCAATAGGACCAATCTATTTAAACAATCCCAACGCTTTTTTAGAGAGAGTCAGATTACCAAAGTGATTCGTATGATTCCAGGCGGACGGATGAATCCGAGACAGATGAAGAGAATGATGAAACAGATGGGGATCGAGACCGAGGAGATAGAGGGAGTTGAGGAGGTCATCATCAGAACTGTTTCAAATGAGTATGTTTTCAGGAACCCGGATGTGACCAGGACGACCGTTCAAGGGCAGGAGACCTGGCAGATAGTCGGGACCGCGGATGTGGCCGAGAGGGACGGGGACGTGAGCATCCCTTTAGAGGACATAAAGCTGGTCGCGGAGAAGGCAAATGTCTCTGAAGAGGAAGCCAAGAAGGCCCTGGAAGAATGCGATGGAGAACCTGCTGAGGCTATCGTTAAGTTGATGAGCGGGTAGAACTCGGTCTTCTTCAGAACTAATCAGTCGGTGGCGGCGGTGCTTCGTCGTCAGGAGGCGGGGGCGTCTCCTTGTCGGGCGGCGCAGGCGTCTCATCCGGAGGCGGTGGAGCCTCTTTGTCCGGCGGCGGAGGCGGTTCGTCAGGTTCGGGCACCAAATCTTCTTCCATCGGTGGTGGGAGCATTTCAGCTTCCATCCTGGCCCTCCGGGCGGCCCTCTTCTTCCTGAGCCTCGCCTGTCTCCTCTTCTTCTCCCTGAGTTTCTCTTTCTCTTCCTTCTTCCGTTTCCTGCCGCTGGCGAAGATTATTGGAAGTGCGATGGCGATCAAGAGGATCATCAGCAATATAATCCACCAGTACTCTGCTAGGAAGTTCCCCCCAGTGGTTCCGTCATCCTCGTTGGGTATTAGCGGAAGGTCGTCCTGTCCGTCAAGTATCCCGTCGTCGTCGGTGTCGTTGTCAAGCGGGTCGGTCCCGATGGCGATCTCTTCCCCATCATCCAGACCGTCGTCGTCCGAGTCCCTTTTGAGCGGGTCTGTCCCTATCTGGTTCTCGTAATCGTCCGTCAGACCGTCACCGTCGCTGTCCTTGGCGGTGACGTCGACCCATGTTGTGTCCGTGTCCTTGTTACCGGATGAATCGGTCACTTCGAGGGTTATTGTGTAGTTGCCAGGAATATCAAAGGTATACAATGGGTTGGACCCCGTCAGCAATACAGGGCTTCCATCATGATCGAACGTCCAGTTGAACTCATCCACGTTGCCGAAATTGTCGCTGCTTCCCCCTCCGTCCAAGGAAACGACCGTCCCCTGCACGACAGCTCGTCCCGGACCCGCATCCGCGACAGGCGGCGTCTGGTCAACCACAGTGAACGTCTCCCACGAGGCGTTCCAGTTACCGCTTGTGTCCTTGACGGCCATGAAGTAGGAGAACTCGCCGAGAGAGCCGAATGACAGCTGCTCATAATAATAGTTGGCCACGACTCCCGGATTCTCGACCATGGTGAAGTTGCCCATCGGACTGCCTGCGGGAGTGTAGATGATCACCCAGACTCCTGCGAGCTCGAAGTTGTCCGTTGCGTTCGCGGTGAGATTGAGGTCGCTGTACACTTCGACCTGCGGATTGCTTTGAAGCGGCGTCACCGAGGGTCTGGTACCGTCCTCTATCCTGAAGGGCCTGCCCAGCGAGTTCCAGTTGCCCACGAGGTCGGACGCCCATATCATGAAGTCGAACCGTCCAAGAAGATCGTAACTCCTTGAGAGCCAGTAATTCCCAGGGCTTTCCTCGTTCATGGAGTAGTTCCCCACGAAACCGCCGCTCGGGTCGCTGACGTTGACCCACGCTCCGATGACCATGTGGTTGTCCGAAACGGACGTGGTTATGTTGACCTCGAAGAACACCTCCTGCGGGTTGGGATCGGCACCGATGCTGATGAATATCGGGAAAAGGGTGTCATGTATGACGAAAGACTCACTGGAGCTGTTCCAGTTGCCGCTGAAATCGCTCGCCCAGATGGTGAGGTTGTACGTGCCCAGTTTGTCGTAGAAGTCCTTGTAGAAGTGCTGAAGTGCCAAGATGAAGAAGCTCATTGAGGTGTTGGTTAGAGTAAGGCCGTCGGGGTCGGTGATGTCGATGAGGACCTGGTCCACCTGATGGTTATCGGTCACGAACAGGGTGATGTTCACGGATCCATGTATTTGCTGGGTTGCTGGATTGATACCAACGTTGTTCATCTCGGGAGGCGTCCAATCGTCGATGATGAACGAACCCTGTGAGGAGTTCCAGTTGTCGTATACATCAATTGTCCAGATGGTGAAATCATACGTTCCCAGCTCGGTGTACATCCTGCGGTAGTAGTAGAGGTCACCAGGCCCGGATGTCATGGACACGTTGGTGGTTGTCATGTCTGGTGCAACGACCTTGATCCACACACCGACCAACCCGTAATCATCCCACACGTCTGCTGAGATGTTCACGAAGCCGAAGATCTCCTGCGGGTTCGGTGTAGCGGCCACGTTCTGAATGAGAGGCGGATTGCGTTCTATGGTGCACACCCGCATGGTGTCTAGCGCATAGTTGCCGGCTGTATCTGTAACGTTCAGATCGACATCATAGCAGAATGCTGTCAGGAATGTGTATTGGGGAGTCACCCCCATCATGGTCTGTGGAGCCCCATCGAAGAAGGTCCACACATAGGATGCGATCTGGTAGTTGTCGCTGGATCCAGTACCGTCGAAGTTGACCAATGTCCCGATAAGTACATTGAATTGATCAGGTCCCGCATCGGCAATGGGGAAGGTCGAATCCTGAACGACGAACTGCCCCCCGGTGGAGTTCCATAACCCCAGACTGTCGACAGCCCAAGCTATGAAGTTGAACGTTCCGAGGACATTGTAAGCGTCATCATGATAGAAACTGTCGAAGAACCCGCTGTTCATGCTGAAGTTGGTCACGGCCGATAACGGGTCGGTGATCTCCACCCATACATTGGATAAGAGGAAATTGTCCGTCACGTCCAAAGAGATATTGACAAATCCAAAAACCTCCTGAGGAGACGGCACGGCCAGAAGGTTGCTCAACTCCGGAGGGGTGGTGTCCTGTATCGTGAACATCCCACCTGATGTGTTCCAGTTGCTGTTGATGTCCTCGGCCCAGATGTCGAACGTGTAATCCCCCAGGTCGGGGTATGTATCGTAATAGAAGTACTTCCCGGAACCTACATCGAAGCCCATGGTGAAGTTCCCGAAGGGAGTCAGGTCGGGTTTTGTGATGGTCACGTCCACCCTGTTCACGCCTGTGTTGTCCAGTACGAGTGAGGAGATGTTCACGAGCCCGTAGACCTCCTGCGGATTGGGCTGTGCGTTCACGTCCAGGATCAAGGGCAGCTCGACATCTATGACATCCACGATGATGTTCCCGCTGTTGTTGAGGAAGGTCTCGCCGAGGGAAGTGGAATAACCGTCCACATTGAACGCCTGTGCTCCGACCGCGTCGGCCCTAACCTGCCAGGAGACCATGCCGGTGGCCCCGTTGACAAGATTCCCTATCAGAGAGGGGTTCGAACCTCCGAGCAAGGTGAGTCCCCCGGGAAGGTTGATGCGTCCGTTCACGTTCCAACCCTCGAGCTGTCCCAAGTTGGTGATATTGGCGAACACGGTGAACTGGCTCCCGAAGAGAACGTTGGAAGGAGCGCTGACATCGACTGTGTAATATGGAGGGATGACCTCGGTGTAGCTTCCCATGTGCGCGAGCGAGAAGGGTTCGTCCGCAGGACCCATGATGGTCCCGAAGGCCCTCACCTTGAATAGAATGTCTCCCCTGGCGGAATTGAAATTCAGCTGTTCGACATTGCTCAGAGAGTAGCTGGAGTGTCCCAGTTCGTTCCTGGTGGGCATCTCGTACACGAACAGATCGAGATCGTTGGGCGGCCAGTGCTGGAAGGGATAGCTGGTGCCGATGTAGATGGAATGCTTCTGCCAGGCCAGGGTCGCCTTGTCGTCGGCGGCCACAGAACCCCTGTAGAACCTGTACCTGAGGGAATCGTTGACGAATCCTTCGATGTGGTAGTCCATCCAGGTGAGCGTCTTGTCCATGTCGATGTAGCCCCATCCGGTAACGTTGTCCACGCCTGCGACCCCCCAGTCCTCGGCATGGTTGATCATGAGTGCCCTGTACACGGCGGGGAAAAGAGATGAATCGTTGGTGTAGTTCAGCATCAGAAGGGTGGCGGCTGCGACATGGGGTGCTGCCATGCTCGTCCCGGACATGGAGATGAAATCGTTCGCGGTCGCCCACTTGTTGTTTGTGGACATGATGTTCTGTCCAGGTGCCACAACGGTCGGTGCGATCCTTCCGTCGTCCAGAGGACCCCGGCTGCTGAAACCGCTGAGGGAGTCCCCGACCCTTGAGTCGGAATTGGCATCGTTCATGCTCCCAACGCTGAATATGTTGAATGCATCACCAGGAATGCCAACCGTACCTGAGCCCGGACCTGAGTTGCCGGCTGAAACGGCGATCGGGATGCCGAGGTCGTCTATTACCGCGTCCAGGAATCTGGAGGGTCCGCTGTTGCCGTTGGTAAGGCCTCCGCCTCCGTAGCTGAGGCTCAGGATATCAGCGCCGGCCGTCTGGACCGCCCAATCGGTGATCTTCATGAAGTCTCCCCAGTCTCCTCCGCCCAGTCCGTCGCTCGTGTCATATCCGAACTTGCCGTCGATAAGGTTGCGCATGCCGTATGCAACGCCCTGGTAGGTGGTGTCGTTGCTCAGGATGATGCCTGCGATGTGAGTCCCGTGGCCGTGGAAATCATCTGTTGATAGTGGATTATCTATGTACCTTGGGTCGAACTGGCCGTTGTCGTGAACGACCTTCTCGAATTCCTCGCGGAGGTTGGGGTGTGTTCCGTTGATTCCAGTATCGGTAACAACTAGGTCCCAGGGTCCTCCGGCGATTCCGCTGTTCCACATGACGTTGGCGTATATCGCGTTAGGACTGTGGTCCAGGTGGGGGTACATCTTGAAACTGGCGTGGACGAATCCTACATCCTGTCTATCAGCAATCGCTTCGATCGAGTGGACCGGGACCCAGGCTGAGAAGGAATTGAAGAGATGCCCCTGATAGCCCATTCGGTAGCCCAATGATCCAAGGCGGCTGTACAGATCTTCCTGGATAAGGGCGTTCTCGACCTCGGTGATGTCCAATATCTCCTTTCGGATCTCGTACGTCTTAAGGTCGATCTTCAGGTTGGTCTGCTCCAGGTGGCTGACCTCGGATGACGTCATGGTGTTCTCGATCAGTCCTATGATGGAAACTGCATCAACGGGTATCCTGGCCTTTGCACCCTGATATATCGCAGTCCTCTCGTCCATCAGTGCCTGGAGCGCAGGCTTGTGCTCCGCCCTGGTCTTCAGGCTGATCTCGTGGGAAGGCTGTTCCCTCATCTCCACCACGATGGAAACGATCTCGTTCTGCAAGCTCTCGTCACCCATGGCCTCCAGAAGTTTGGCATCGATCTTATACGAAGACCCATCCGCAAGGCCCAGTTCATACTCTGCCAGTGATTCAAGGTCCTCGAAAAGAATGCTTTCCCCAAGGTAGCTGGTCCTCTCCTCGACCATGTCCTTGACGATGAGATACCTCTGACCCGAGACCGGACCAAAGAGATATTCACCCCGAGGAAGCGGTTCCTGCAACGCCTCTTCTGTTTGTTGGCTCTGGACGCTTCCTTTTCCGGGTGTCAACAAAGGCGATAACGAACCCACGAGGAAAAGGGCAGCGATGAGAAGGGGAGCCATTTTACCGATTATTCTGCCCAACTTTTACCCCCTATGGTGCGTGTGTAGGGTAGTCATATGTAGCTCTGTTCTAAAAAGTTTTGTGGTTAGAATCCGTATCGAGAATCAGATAGCCAGTACTGTTCCTAGGTCCCGTTCCGGCGCTTGTTGGTCTCTTCTTCTATTATCTTGAGGGTCTCGGTCATCTGAGCGTAGTCGTCCCCGTCTCGAAGGTTCTCAAGATCCTCCATCAGGTCGTTCACGTCCACGCCCTCTTCGTTGGCGACCTTCAGGAGTTCCTCCGTCTCCATGAGTGAGTTGTCGAAGGTGTGCTTCTTGTCGATGCTTTCTCCGACCTCGGCAGCTCTGTTGATCTTGGCCAGTGCCTTAAGATATCCGTCGTCCGCGAGTGCCTCTTCGGCCTCATATAGGACTGAAACGGCATCTTCAACGTCTTCGCCCTTCTCGCTGAGCTCGTTGACAAATTCCCGGACCTCTCCCAGCCTCGTCTCGGTGCTCTCTCTGAGCTCCCTCTTGACGGTGGCGACCATGGTCAGCAAGGCCTCCGTCCTCTCCAGCGCTTCCTTGGTAAGACCGAGAGATTGTATCTCCGCCCTTTCCCTCTCGATGGATGCCAGGTCGTTCTTTCTCACTTCCATGTTCTTCATTTCTTCGTCAAGAGACTCATTCAAATCCGCTAAATCTGAATCCAGTTCATCCAGCCCCGACTTTTCCTTGTTCAGAGCCTCGATGAGTTCATTGGCCTCGTCCACCTTTCCGTGTGACATAAGTTCCTCGGCGGAAGCCAGCACGGCCTCCAGGTTGGATACTTGGACACCTTTCCCTTTCAGTTTCTGGATCTCCATTCGGATGCCATCGAGATCAGCGTCAGCATCCTCGCTCAAGGACATCCTGAGGCTGTCCGCCTCCTCGGCAACCATCCTCAGTTTCCGGATTGCCTCTGCGCCGTTAGAGGTCCTCAGAGCATCTTGCAGGTCGCCCGCCAGATTGGACACGCTGACGCCCCAGACAGCGGCCTTTTCGATGGCTTCCCTGGCGCGCTTGATCTCGGCCTCTTTCTCCTCGGCCAGACTTGACGATTCCTCTGCCAGGGTCTTGGCCTCAAGTGCCAGTCTTTTCGCCTCGAAGGTGTTTCCCTCGCCCATCATGTCCTCGGCCCCCAGCAGGAGGCTTTCGGCATCGCCGACGGTCAATCCCTTGGCTTTCAGGTCGTCCAGAATGTCCCGAGCTTCGGAGATGGCCTCGGAGGCTTCTTGGCTCAGGCTCTCGGCAGTTCCGGCTGACTTCTCTCCCAGATCGCGCACCAATTGGATCCTTGATTTGTAATCGTACTCTGAGTTCCTGATATCTTCCAGTTCTGCCAGGACATCGTTGACGTCCATGCCTGCCTCGGCAGCCTCTTCGACCCCGGATTTGACCTGCTCCACCACTGCAACGAAACTCTCGTGGTCATTCTTGAGCTGCTCGGTCGCCCTGCCCGCCTCTATGATGTTCTTGCGGGCCGACAGGTATTCCTCTTCCTGAACATCCTTCTCGGCCTTCTTGAGAAGGTCCATCAGATCGCCGCCAGCTGCACCATCCTCGATGAGATCCTCGAGCTTTTCCCGGGTGGTTTGAATGTCCTCCAGTGTTCTGGTGCTCATCGTTGTCTTCCTTGCGTTGAGGTCGTCCAGTATCTTGTCCATTTCCGGTATCGATGATTCGTAGTCCTGGGATTCTTCAAGCATCTCCAGTCTGGTCTCGAAATCCTTGACCCCGATGCCGAAGCGGGTTGCCTCATTAAGGGCCTCATCAACTGACACCTTGACACCGGTCCATCTTTCATGCATCTTTCTGAGCTTCGTGATCCTCTCTTCGGCCAGGTCGCATGTGTCCATGGCATCGATGATGTTATCTTCACTCATCTCCAGCTCGGCCTTCTCGATCAACTCAAGGACGGTCTTTGCCCGAATCCCGATTTGTTCCATCTCGGCCGCCGTCTCTCTCAGTCTGGATAATGAATCGCGGACATCGTCCCGATTGCCCTCGAACAGGTTGTTGATCCGATCGAAAAGAAGCCCCGACTTCTCTATTATGTGAGAATAGTCATCCGAGCTCTCCAGCCAGGATATATCTTCCTCGAGCTCGTCCAGAGACACGCCCATCTCCTTCGCCCTGTTCACGATATGTTCAAGAGATGACATCCGATCCTTCGCCTCCCTGAACTGCTGGATCCTCTCTTCGGCCAGGTCGCGAACGTTCCTCGCCTTCTTCTCAGCATCCCGGTATTTGAGCTTCTCTGCGAGCTCATTCGCCGAGGTCAGCATCTCGGACAGGTCGTCCGATGAGACTTCATTCCCCTTAAGGAGGGATATCCCGTGCCGCGCCTCGACCGCCGCCCAGTCCATATTCTGAACCAACTTGGACTCGGTTCTCTTGACCTCCGCCTCAAGGGTCCTGATCTTCTCAATTCGTGAGCTTGGGTCGCTGTCCATCTCGCATATCTGGAGGTCCGATTCCAGTGAATGAGCGTCAAAACCGCCCTCGCTCAGCCGTCTTATGATCTCGCCCAAGGCCTCGCAGGCTTCGGTGGAATTCTCGAAAAGCTCCACCTTCTTCTTCGTCCTGCCAACGGCCTCGACGGCCACCTCGAACGCCTGGCTGAACCTTCCATCGTCGTAGGCCTCGGTCGCCTTGGCAATGATCTCATTCTCGTCGTCGAACGATATGTCTCGGTGTTCTTGGACCAAGGTCCCTGCCTCTTCCAAAGTGTCCCTGGCCTGGCTCCTTATCCTGTCCTTCTCCGCACGAACCTCGTCCAGGAACCTGGTCAGTTCTTCTAGGGTATCTGCGTTCCTCTCGGTCGTGATGTTCTGCAAGTCTGATTCGAAAACTGTTGTGGGAACCCCAGCGGTGTCCAGTAGAGTGAAGGTCTCCGCGATCTGCCCCAAGAGATCATCGAACATCTCGGAAAGATCGATGGCCACCTCCAGCTGTTGCTCGGCCTTCTTGGCGATCTTCTCGGCCTTCTTGAAGTTCTGCTTCTCGACCGAAGATTCCGCTTCCCCGATGAGCTTGGGTACCTCGCCCACGTCCACACCGAGTTCCAGCAGCGAGTGAAGCTGGTCCCTCATCTTCATGAGTTTGACCGTGGTCCTCTCTGTCGCGTCGGTCATCCTTTGGAGAGCGACCTCCTCTATCCTTTTGGCCTTGGAAATCACCTGCTCCAGGTCCGTGACCTTCTCCAGGGCCTTCATCTTCTTCCTGAGGTCGGCCACCTTGACCCCTTTGTCCTTTGTTCTGTCAAGCAGGGTTGCGAGCTCTTCCATTGTCCTGACAGAATCCTTGTGCAGAGCCAGGTTCTTGTTTACGATCTCAGTGACATTGAGCAGTATCTCCATCGCCCCAACGAAGTTCTCTTCCAATGCCGCTTCCTCTGAGATCTTCATTGCCTTCTTTATCTTCTTGGTGGGGACGCCTTTCTCTTCGAGCTCTTCCACCTTGGTTCCCAGTTTCTTGGCAGAGCTCTTGATCGCCCTGAGGGACTCTTTCTTCTCGATCTGGATCTTGTCCGCAAGCTTCTCTGCCATCTCGACCGCTTCTTCGAAGTTCCCTTTCTTCCTCTCCCCGTCGGCCCCGTCCAGGATCTCGACAAGTTCGAGCCTGGATTCGGGTACAAGGAACAAGGTATCGATGCTCTTCCTGAGTGGAACGAATTGCTCCACGACAACGAAGTTCATCTCCTTGGTCATGGACATCTCGGCGTTCCGGAGAACGTCCAGGCTCTTCTCCAGCCTTCCTTCCTCCAGGTCGCTCTTAGCGATGTCCGTCCGGTGGGGATAAGAGGAAACGTCGACACCCAATCTCTCGGCCCGGGTTGCGATGTCATCCAACTTCTCGAAGGACTCGTTGATAGCCACCTTCGTAGCCTCATCTATGCTGGACCCACCGAGACTGGCCATCTTGATCGTGTTCTCGATATTGGCCGCGAGAAGATTGGTGCCCGCTTTGGCCATCAGTTCCCGGGCATCCTCGGATACGATGCCCCTGTTCCCAAGTGAGTTGATCTTCCGATAAACCGGAGTGACGTAGTTCTGCTGGACGTATCTCTTCATGCGAACATTCAATGAATCCCTGGTTCTGATGGATCCCACCCTGGCATCGGAGAAGTTGCCCTTGTTGAACTCTATGAGAATGTCCTTCAAGTCCTTCAGGTCCTCTTCGATCGGGATGCCCAGTCTCTTGGCTTTCTTCAAGGTGTACCAGAGCCCTTCTATCCTGTCCGATGAAATGCTGTGGGCCCGCAGAAGGCGGGAAACCTCCCAGTAGTCACCGTTCTCCAGCTCTTCCTCGATAGGTCTGAGCGACTCGTCCTTGAACAGTATCCCGGTGGAATCCCTCTTGAGCTCCATTCGGGACTTGGTCTTCTCCAGGAGCTTATCGGTGTGAAGTGTCAGCTGTGATTCGAGGATCGCGGTGCAGTCGGTCATGGCCGCTTCTGATTCCTTGATCTTCCTGAATCCAACGTTGGCCTGGGCGCTTTTGTACAGGACATCTGCCCTCTGGGTGTCGATGCCCATGCTCTCGGCGAGACGCAGGCCGGACCGGGCGTTGTCCTTCATCATGGTGAGCTGCCTCAAGCGTGCAAGGAGCCGGGCCTGACGAATGGATAGGGCCCCGGAGACCGTGATAAGGAGTAGGCCAAGTATGAGGAGGATGACGGCGATGTTCTCATCGACAACAAGAGCGGATGCATTCCCGAAGACGAGTGGAAACGACAGGAACAGGCAGAGAAGACCAATGGCCAGCAGAAGCGCTATTATTGCCCAGAAAAATATGTAATTGACTGACCCCTCTCGCCTTTTCAGGACCCACATAGAGGAGATATCCCCCTTCTTGATACTCTGTATTCTATCGTCTAGATAGTATTCCTATGCCACTGCTCTTTCAGAGCGTGCTATTGATTGTATTCATTTGAGATACTATAAACTTTCCCTGAGGCCACACAATCGCAGATCGATCGGCCCAGTACTCCACAAAAGCGACCGTTCTGTTATCACTATCAATATCAAGAACGAGACGATGGGGGAAGGCACACGGTTGCCGTCCGAGCCACCAGACGAAACGATTTAAATATCATCTATCTCATAGTTGGGCTTGGTAGGCTTGAGCGGAGGGCTTGGCGTCCTCTACTAGCCGAAATCGTCATGGCGGCGCTGACAGCCGGGGACGACGTAACCAGCCTGGTGATAGGCCCTGGGACAACGATGATATCCTGTCCCGCGGGGCTGGAGGTGGCGGATGGTTTGGCCGGAGGGTCACGGCCACCGCCTTGATCGCGGGAATCGGGTCAGGCACGGAAGTGAGCAGCCTTACCGCGTATTACCAACGCTCGTGGGGTAGCGGGGTTGAGAATGTTTCGGGATTCCCTCTTGCCAGTTCTGAGCGGCTACCCCGGTGGCCTATCACCGACCTATCATAATTCGAGTTTTGTCTGCTTAGGACCCATCAGAAGTCCTTGAGCCTTGAACTCCTCGATCAGGATCATGTGAAGGGCCCAGTCCATGACCTCCTCATAGTCCTTTTCCGGGTCAACGAGGTACGCTGGATCGTTGATCGGAAGCCTGAACCCGTTCTGTGTAAGCTTCTTCCTGGCCTCGGACCTCTCCTCGCCTGTTATCCTCTTTGCCAGTACCGTGTCCCCGAAACCGAACTGCCTGATCTCTTGCAAGAAGATCGGTCTTCCGAAGAGGTTCTGAAGTATGTAACAGCCGATGGTCGCTGCCTCCTTGTCATCGACCTCCAATGATCTGCACTTCCCCCTCACCACATCATAGATGCTCTTGGTGCTGTTCGATGTGACCGTGTAGACCTTTGAAGGCGGTATCTCCTTCTGCTTCAACATCCCAACGTCGGCCAGGGCTTTCAGGTATCCCGTGAGAACCAGCCGGTGAACCTTGTATCCGTCCCTCTCCAGCATCCTTGAGAGACCGCTGATGGATGTCTCCTTCTCCTTCAAATAATGAAATATCAGATCCTTCATGTTCTTGTCAGAAACGAACATCTCCTCTCCCCACCTGGTAAACAACCTGATAACAAATAAGCTTTTCTCGGTAACAGACCCAGTTCAAAAATGACTATAAACCAGCAGTCGAATGACCACGACGGCACGGGGCTCAGGAGAGTTGTGACAGATTTAACATTCACGATTACTCCCCCTTTTATTTTTTGATAATTAAACAACAATATATAAGACGCACTGACGAGATAGTTCCCTCGAACCCATATGGATAACGGGCGAATAAAGACGTACATCAAGGGGTTCGACGAGCACATGGCTGGAGGTATCCCCAAAGGGAGCCTTGTCCTGATCTGCGGACCACCGGGTACGATGAAGACGACGATGGCGTACAACATACTCTTCAATAGCGCCAAGGAGGATGACGTCAGAGGGACGTTCTTCTCCCTTGAACAAGGTCGAGAGAGCTTGCTCAACCAGATGGCCGGGCTCGGAATGGACCTGAAAGAGGTTGGAGACAAGCTCAGCATAGTCGATTTCGGCCTGATCAGAAGGAACCTGGAGAGGATGGAAAGCAAGAACTGGCTGGACATCTTCAAGATGTACGCCGAGAACCTCAAGAAGAACACTGAGTACGATATCCTGGTCATAGACTCATTGCCCGTTCTGGAAGTGCTCTCGAGCTTCACGAACCCAAGGGAGGACCTTTTCTACTTCTTCGAATGGCTTCGGGGGCTGGACGTGACCTGCATCATAATCTGCGAGATGGCCGCGAATTCGGACAACTACGGCGAATACGGCGAGGACTACATCTCCGACGGGATAATCCACACCAAGATGGAGAGGATGAACGACGAGAACATCCAAAGGAGGATCCGGTGCGTCAAGATGAGGGGTACGGACCACAGCACGGACTTCTTCACCCTCCTGGTTGAGAAGGGCGACCTCCAGGTGACCAGGGTCTTATCCAAATGATTAGACAAATCTTTTATACCGTAGAATTCATACAATAGTCCAGAGTGTATTCATTGGTGGGCAGAACCGATATTTACACATTGCATCGGAGAATGGAGGAGGTCTGATATGGGACCTAAAAAGACATCGAGCATGCTTGCTTTGTTGGTAGTGATTGCTATGATTGTACCCGCTTTTTCGGCGGTGTATGCTTTTGTGAATGACAACTCGGAAAGGAACGACTACAGGATCTACTTCAGCGGCCAAGATGGTCAGGAAGGTCTGAACGGTTTCAGGGTCGTCAGCCTGTATGACACGTTCGCCATTGGAAGGCTGACAGATAGAGAGAAGGGGATTCTGGAATCCAGTGGTTACCTTGTTGAGAAGGAACCGAGACTCCACGTGATCGGCCTTAACGGGTATGAGTTCGATACGCGGGATGGTGAACCCAAGATCTCTGAGGAATTAAGGACGGGCGAGTACCCAGGGGGTGCCGCCGGCCATTACATCATCCAGTTCGTTGGACCGACAAAGGAAGAATGGAAGAACCGTGTCGAGAGCCTCGGAGCGGAACTGGGCGATTACGTGCCCAACAACGCGTTCATCGTCAAGATGGACTCAGAGGAGAAGGAGAGCATTTCAAGGCTCAATTTCGTTCAGTGGACAGGACTGTTCCACGCTGCCTACAAGATACGCCCAGACCTGATGGACAGGGAAGGCACTACCGTAGTGGAGATCATCACACATGACGGCGGGGGAGTGGATCCCGTTCTGGCAAGGCTGGAACCGGGTCAGGTCATCAGCTCGACCATCGGCGCGGACTTCGGGTTGGTGAAGGCGGAGATCGATGGCGACCGACTGCTAGAGATCGCTGCACTGGATTTCGTCAGATACATCGAGCCCTATTATGAGCCGGTGATCGAGAACCAGAACATGCAGTGGATCCATCAGACGAACGTGAACGGCGACAGGAAGATGTGGGATGTGGGTTTGGACGGGACCGGTCAGATCATTGCATATGCCGACACCGGCCTGGACTTCGACCATAACTTCTTCAGGCAATCGGCCGGACTGATAGTCACCGGGGACATCTACAATATCACCGACCTCGGAAGGAGGAAGCTGGTCAGGTACCTCCCCATGAGCGGTTACGTGGGAATCGATCCCTTCACTGGGGGAGATGAATGGGCCCTCAAGGACAGCGCACCCGGCATGGGCGGCACGAGCGGACACGGGACCATGGTGGCGGGAACCGGCGCCGGCAGGGACGATGATGTCGGTGGGGCAAGCGTTCACGATGGACAGGGAAAGGGAACCCAGATCTTCATGCAGGACATAGGAACGGTCTGCAGGCCGCAGCCGGGAGACCCGTGGGACGACTGCCTGAGATACATCCCTGATGATTATTACTACATGTATATAGAGCCCTACAACGCGGGGGTAAGGATCCACAGCAACAGCTGGGGAACGCATGACTCCAATTACGATCTTCAGGCAAGGATGACAGATATGTTCATGTGGAACTATCCGGACATGCTTGTCATATACTCCAACGGCAACGGAGGACCCGCATCTGGCGATCCGTATGACGTGGGAAGTCCAGCAACGGCGAAGTCTATCGTGTCTGCGGGGGCTGCCGGAAGTGTAAGTCCGGTGACCTTCTGGGGCAAGAACGATGTTGCGGGCTACAGCAGCAGGGGACCGACGACCGACGGTCGATTGAAGCCAACGGTCACTATGGTCGGAGAAGGATATTCTTCGAGGAGCGATGGCAACCCGTGGACCAGCATCCTGCCGGGAAGAACGACCGGCTGGCTGGGGACGAGCTACGCCGCACCGGCCGCTTCAGGCACGGTGGCGATCATAAGGCAGTATTTCGTGGACGGATGGTACCCGACGGGAGCAAGTGATCTCGCGCAGAGCTTCGATCCATCTGCAGCGCTGATGAAGGCGGTTCTGGCAGCAAGCGGGGAGAAGATGACCGGGTCCTACAAAGACTCCAAGAACGAGCAGAAGTGGCCCAACAACGCCCAGGGTTGGGGCAGACCCAACCTGGACAAGATCCTATACCTCGCGGGTGACCCGAGGCAGATGGGGATAGTGGAACACACCGGAGGACTCCTGACGGGAGACCGGGTGGAGTACAGTTACTTCGTCAACTCGGGGCAGGAACTCAGGGTCCAGCTGGCATGGACGGACTTCCCCGGAACGCTCGGAGCACCGACCGCATTGGTCAACGACCTGAATCTTGAGGTCGTATCTCCGATAGGAACCGTGTATAGAGGTAATGTGTTCAGCACACCGTTCGGCATCAGTGAGTCGAGGCCTGGCGGTCTTTTCGACGCCAAGAACCCGCTGGAAGGTGTGAGACTGGGCGACCCTTCGACGGGGATTTGGAAGGTCAGGGTCACCGGATTCGGCATCCCGGCAGGCCCGCAGCCGTTCGCCCTAGTGATCTCAGGGGACCTGGACAGGTCGTTCGGTCAGGTGTACATCGACAAGGGCGTCTACGGGGACAGCGACACGATCAACATAGAGGTCCAGGATTCGGACGCGGTATCGGTCTCGGTGACAGCCACGAGCGACACCGAGGTTGCGGGAGAGGTCGTCGCTTTGACGCCTGTCGGAAGCGGGGTATTCAGAGGTTCGATCGACACCTCCTTCTGGGCACCGTTCCCCAACGGGATGCTGGAGGTCTCGGACCTAGATACCATAACGGTCACTTACAACGACGTTTCTCCGGTTCATGTTTCGACCGCGACAGCGCGCGTTGACGCAGCGGGTCCGATCATATCGAATGTTCGGGTCAAGGACATCACCAACGCTGCCGCGACGGTGACCTGGCAGACGGACGAGTCCAGCGACTCAAGGGTGTTCTGGGGCAACACAACAGGCCTCGGGATGATCGATTACGATCCCACACTGGAGACCTACCACGAGGTGGACCTGATAGGGCTGGAGACCGGAACGAAGTATTACTTCGATGTCGAATCGAGCGATCGGTTCGGACACACCACTTTGGACGACTTCGGTGGAGTCCATTACACGTTCACAACAACCGAGAAGGCCGAGATATTGCTCGTCATCGGCGATGAGACCTTCCCGCCCAACAGGGTCCAGAGCTACAGAGATGCGCTGGAATGGGGAGGATGGTCGTACAACCTCCGGTACATAGACAGGAGCGGCGACCCGAGCCTGGCGCTGTTGCAGGAGTACAAGGCTGTCCTGTGGCAGACCGGGCTGGAGCAGTATCCTCCGATAGAGGACTCGCAAAGACCTTTGATCGCCAACTACATAGATGGAGGAGGAAGGTTCTACATCTCATCTCACGACACTGCTTGGGCTTTGTCCACGCAATCCAGTTCAGGATTCTCAAGCCCCGAGAGGTACTCCTGGTTGAAATCAACGCTGAAGGTCGATTGGAAGGAGGATCCGTATACATGGGGAGCCGTCGAGGGTATCGTCGGGGACCCGATCAGCGGTTCATACTCCGGGTTCAGCAGGATATCCTATGCATACCACAGGCAAGGTGCCAGCGGTGATGAGATACTGGGACTTGATGCTGGAGGTAACGTGTACTACTCATGGAAGAGCTACGGTCTGCTGGCGAACAGGGACAACGTTGGAATAAGATGGGTCTCATCGGCTCCCAACGGCACGGCTGACCCGAACATCGTATGGGGTGGATATCCTTCCAAGATAGCAGGTTTCTTCTTCGAGTTCACTGGGATGGATTACTCCCAATCTGACTCAGCCACCAGAGGAGATGTGCTCAACAAGACGATAATCTGGTTGCTTGACGACCATTACCACCCGGTCGTGGACCTTACTCATCCCAACGGCGGCGAAACGTTCAGCGGGAACACGGCCACCATTCACTGGAACAGGACGGCGATTCCTGCGGTTGCACAGCAGGCGGCCTATTACAGCCATGATACAGGACAGACCTGGACACTTATTGACGGTGCGATCCCTGCCGGACAGATCTCCTACACTTGGGACATATCGACCATGCCCAACGGGGACCGCTACATGGTCAAGGTGGTGGTTCAGGACAGCGACACACCGCCCCTCAACGGAACCGACATCTCGGACAACACGTTCACGATCCTCAGACCTGGCGGCGATACGCTCGGCCCCATGACCATACCGGGAAGCGTCGTCATATCCTCCAATCCTACGACGAACGTATCCTTGGTGCAATTCAGCGCGATAGTGGATGACACCCTCAAAGGCAATTCCCTACTGGGAGAGGCTGAGTTCTTCGTTCAGCCCGCGGAGCCCGTACCCGGAGATTACGGGACTGGGGTGTCCATGGTCGCATCGGACGGCAACTTCGATTCTCCGACCGAAGCGGTAGACTGGCAAGGCCCGGTCGCGGGCAGCGCTTGGGAGGCTCTGGGCAACTACACCCTCTGGGTCCACGGAAGGGACGACCCGGACGGTGTTCCCTCCTCGGGTGACGAGAACTGGGGCACTTTCTATTGGGCCGATTTCACGGTCGCCCCACCACCCCCGGACATATCTGTTGCACCACCGACCTTCGTTTCTGCTGAGCTCGTCGGGGGTCTCTTCCAGGGTGTTCGGATAATATGGGGGCTTTCTCCTGACGATCCCTCAGTGGGCGGGGCCGCTGATGTTGTGGCATATGAGATCTACAAAGGAACGGTCTACGACCAGGGAAGAGTGGGTTACACCTACCTCGGCCAAGCCTCGGCAGGTCAGACCACGTTCACCTCGATCGGTGACGGGGACGGAGACACCAGCAATTACTTCTACACCGTGGAAGCGATCGACGCCAACTCCAACAGAGGGATGGCCACGGATCAGGGAGGCAAGTTCGCAAAGTTCCTTTCGGCCGGGGTCAACCTTGTGTCGACGCCGTTGGCGCCCTACGACGATTCCACTTCGGTACTTCTGCAGACGCTGGACTTCGACAAGGCATGGACGTCCGACGCCTTCGACCCGATCTACGGATGGAAATCGTTCGTCAAGGCCAAGTCTTGGGAAGGACGCTTCCAGACAGTGGACCACACCATGGGGATATGGGTCAACGTTCTGAGCGGGGACTACATGACCGTCGCGGGAACGGTACCCACCTTCACATCCATCCAGCTGAACGTGGGCTGGAACCTGGTCGGTTATCCTTCGTTCACCAACGACACCGTGCAGAACCTGCTGACGGGCATCAACTACGACAGAATAGAGGGCTATGACTCGGTCGGTCCGTATCACTTGGTCGCTCTGAGCCCCACCGACGTCATGCACGCCGGAGACGCGTTTTGGATAAACCTCACGACAGGTGCGACCTGGGACGTTACTCAATAATCGACGGCTTGAAATGATGTCGCCTTTCACCCAATCCAGTGCCAGATAGGAAACCTTTTATACCTTCTTTAATATCGACCATAACACGGCAGAACATGATTGAGCGATAGTCTTCTACGCTCGTCTGTAAACCCTAAAATGGAGGAGGTATTTCTATGCCTAAAAGTGTGGCAGATAGAACCTTCAAAAAGTTGATAGCAGCATCTTTGTGCGTAATGTTGGCGCTCTCGGGCGTCATGGTATTGTGGAATGGAAATTCGGATAGCATCGGTAATACCGCTCCTGTCCGCATCTTCGTGAACAACCCGAACGAGGTTCAGTTCCTGGAGGACCAGGGCGTGGACATCGTGGAGTCCTACACGGGCTTCGTGATCGCCAAGTTGGACACGACGCAGTTGCGGAAATTGGAATACAGGGGATTCACGGTCATACCGGAGATCACACTCCACATGGTGACCATGGAAGGATTTGAGATCGACACGAGAGAGGAAGAACCCGCTCTGCCTTCAGAGCTCTTCATTGACGAGTACGAATTCGGCTCGGATGGGCGGTACATCGTCCAGTTCATTGGGCCGGTCAAGGAGGAGTGGAAGACGGCGCTGAGGAACCTGAATGTGGAGGTAGGCGACTACCTGCCATACAATTCCTTCATCGTGAAGATGAACACCCAGACCATCGGCAAGATCTCTGATCTTAGGTTCGTTCAGTGGGTCGGAGTGTTCCAGCCCGCATACAGGGTAAGACCGAGCCTCTGGGAGGCGACCGGTCCGATAGGCGTCGAGATAATCACATTCGACGGAAAGGGTGTGAACTCGGTCCTGGCTCGATTGAGCGAGTATCAAGTGTTCAGGGACTATGCAGGTGACGACTTCGGCGTTGTCAAGGCATGGGTCGACAGGTCCGATCTGGTGACGCTGGCAAACCTCAACGCGGTCAGCTACATCGAGCCTTACTATGTTGAGGAGGCATACAACGAGTTCATGCAGTGGACCATCCAGACCAACATCACAAACGACAGGAAGTTGTGGGATCTTGGAATAGATGGAACCGGACAGATAATCGCCCTGGCGGACACCGGACTCGATTATGATCATCCAGCATTCAGGGAGGACATGATCAACATCACTAAGGGTGACATATACAATGTGACGGACCTGTCAAGGAGGAAACTGGTTCGATACCTCACCATGGCTCAGTATGTGGGCCTGGATCCTTGGGCAGATTACGGTGCATACACTGACAGCTCACAGGCGCCTTTTGCCAACACAATGGGTCACGGAACAATGATGTCCGGCATCGCAGGAGCGAATGACGATTACATGAACATCAGCCCGAACGATGGTGGTGCGCTGAATGTGAAGCTCATCATACAGGACGTTGCGAACGTCTGTATGAGAGATGGAATGCTGGACGATTGCTTCTCTTTCATACCTGACGACTACGACCTGTTCTTCGGACCTGTGTACAACGAAGGCGCGAGAATCCACAGCAACAGCTGGGGAACCCCGGAAGAGGTCTACGACCTCGAGTCCAGAATGGTCGACAAGTTCGTCTTCGAGCATCCAGATTTCTTTATAACTTGGTCAGCCGGTAACGGCGGACCCACATCCGGAGACCCGCACACATCCGGCAGTCCCTCCAACGCGAAGGACGTCGTGAGCGTGGGTTGGGTGGGAAGTCCATCACCTCTGATACCGACAGACCAGAACTCGGTCAGCGGACAGGGAAGTGGCGGACCGACGCCCGATGGCCGAATGAAGCCCGAGCTGGTGCAGCTTGGAGAGGGAATGTCCACCATATCCGACGGAGATCCCTGGTCCGACGTATACGTACCCGACGACCTGATTTTCGGTACAAGCTACGGTTCACCGGCAACGGCGGCCATGGGAGCGATGATCAGGCAGTACTACGAAGACGGGTTCTATCCCACTGGTACGGCTCATCCCGCAAGTGCATTTGTTCCAAGCGCCGCTCTGGTAAAGGCCTTGCTGATGGCAAGCGGCGAGAGGGCGACGGCGGGCTTCAGGGACAGCAAGAACGAGCAGAAGTGGCCCAACAACTCCCAAGGCTGGGGAAGGCCCCTCCTGGACAATGTCCTTTACTTCCCCGGAGACGTTAAGAATACCATCTCGATAGACCACACCAAGGGTCTCATCACCGGGGATATAGTCACATATGACTTCACCGTCAACAGCAACGCGGTACCACTGAGGGTAATGCTGGTCTGGAGCGACTATCCGGGCACGGTAGGAGCCGCCACAGTGCTGGTCAACGACCTCAACCTGGAAGTCACCGACCCAAGTGCCCTCGTGTACAAGGGGAATTTCTTCAGCACCCCCTTCGCAACAAGCGAGTCCAGACCTGGAGGTCTTTTTGACGCCGTCAACCCGACCGAGGGCGTTCATCTCTGGCATCCAGAGGTCGGTACCTACAGCGTGAGGATATCGGCGGCAAACATCCCACAGGGACCGCAGCCGTTCGCACTTGTGATAAACGCTGACATCGACACCGGATACGGCCAGCTTGAGATCGACAAGGCGGTCTACAGCGAGGCCGACACGATAAACATCCGGGTAACGGACACAGACCTCACGGCAGATGGAATTCATGACAGGGTCTGGTTGACAAGCACGACCGAGGATGTCCCCGAGTTCATCGACCTCACCGAGGTGGAGCCCGGAGCGGGCATCTGGACGGCTTCGATCAACACAGCCTTCGGAACACCCTACGAGAACAAGACGCTCGAGGTTGCTGACGGAGACATCATAACCGCCTGGTACGTGGACGCCAACCCGGTGCACATTGCCTATGCATACGCAAGGGTCGACGCCGCAGGACCGATAATAACCAATGTCATGGCAAAGGATATCACCAACGCAGCTGCGACGATCACATGGATCACGGACGAACCGAGCGATTCAACTGTTTACTGGGGAGACACTCCCGTACTGGGGACGGTGTCATCCGATTCGGTACTGGTGACCTATCACCAAGTGTCCCTGACCGGTCTGACCACTGGTGCCAAATACTACTTCGATGTGGAATCCGCTGACTGGATGGGGCACTCCACCATTGACACCAACGGAGATATGCACTACACGTTCACAACGACCGCGAAGGCAGAGATCCTGCTCGTGATCGGAGATAGCACATTCACCGAGAACCGCGTTGAGTACTATCGAAACGCGTTCAGATTCGGCGGATGGTCGTTCAACGAGTGGTACACCGAGAGGTCCGGGGACCCGCCACTGGCCACCTTGCAGGAATACAAGGTCGTCGGCTGGCAGACCGGACTGGAACAATACCCGCCATTCGAGGACACGCAGCTTCCGCTACTGAACAATTACCTGAACGAAGGTGGCAGGCTCTTCGTCTCATCTCACGACGTGGCATGGGCGTTCCATCCTGCTTCCGGTTCACAGTTCAGCACGGATGAGAGGTACGAGTTCCTGAAGGGTACGTTGAAGGCGGACTGGGCCGCGGATCCGTACGCGTGGCCTGAGATCGAGGGCATAACCGGAGACCCGATCAGCAATGCATGGGACCCACCTGACAGAGTTCCGTACAGTGGTCACAGAGACGGTGCGGCGGGCGACGAGGTCGTTGCCCTGGCTGTTGGAGGCACAACTGACTACGTGTGGAAGGCCTTCGGCGGGTTGTCCAACAACGACAACATCGCGGTGAGATGGGTCTCATCGGCTCCCAACGGCACGGCTGACCCGAACATCACATGGGGTGGATATCCGTCCAAGGTCGTGTCCATGTTCTTCGAGTTCTCCGGAATCAACTTCGGATTCACCGACGACCTCACAAGAGGCAGGATAATGAACAGGACCATCATCTGGCTTCTGGACGACAACTTCCATCCCATCGTGGAGATCAGCTCACCCAATGGAGGAGAGGTCTATTCAGGGAACACGGTCAATCTGTACTGGAACGTGACCACCTCAGCAGGTGTTGCGACCCAAGCTCTCGTGTTCAGTGATGACGCGGGACAGACCTGGACACCCATCAGCATGGCCGTTCCGCCAGGAGACAGGACATTCGCGTGGGACATATCAGCGCTCCCCAACGGTGACGAGTACTTGGTAAAGGCCATCGTGAAAGATGCTGCAACGCCACCGTTGAACGGCACTGACCTTTCCGACGACATGTTCTCGATATTCAGACCAGGCGGAGACAGTGTTGGTCCAGTTACGACGCCTGGAAGCGTCGGGGCCAGTCCAAACCCGGTCATCGAGACCATGATGGTCACGTTCGATGGAACGATCGACGACGGCAAGAAGGGCGATTCTGTCATACAGGCAGCGGAGTTCTTCGTCCAGCCCGGCATGCCAGCGATACCCACTGACGACGGTACAGGGACACCATTGATGCCTTCGGACGGGACCTTTGACAGTGTCAAGGAGAACGTCACCTGGACTTCCGCCGGCGGTGTCAATCTGGAGACCTGGGGTGCGATAGGACCGCACACCGTATGGGTACACGGACAGGACGCCGCAGGGAACTGGGGAACTTACTACAGTGCGACATTCGAGATAATCGCGGTACCGCCTGACAGGAGGGTCGAGGCACCAACGGGACTGATGGCGGAACTATCACCGACTCCGTTCCAGGACGTATACCTGTCTTGGACGCTCTCGGCCGATGACGGAGCCGGAGAGAACGACGTTCTTCAATACAACGTCTACAGAGGAACAGCCTACGATCCGAGCGGGGCGAGCTATGGATTGATAGGCGCCGTCTCAGCAGGAGCGTTTACCTACTCAGATAACGGCGCGGGTGATGGCGACCCCAACGACTACTTCTACTACGTCGAGGCGGTTGACGACGACGCCAACACAGCGAGCACTGCCGATCAAGCAGCTAAGGTGACCCGAGCGCTCACAACCGGACCACAACTGATGTCAAACCTCCTCCGGGAGGCGGACATGACGCTGACCACCTTGCTGCAGACGATCAGCTTCGACAGGGTCTGGACGTACGATCCGATGGCATCCAATCCATGGCCGGACTACGATGTGACCAAGCCATACAGCGTGGTCCCGATAACGGACAACACTGCAGGTGCCTGGGTGAACGTGCTCTCTGCTGGTACCCTTACCTATGCAGGCATTGTACCGACACCTTCGATTGACATTCAGATGTACGCGGGATGGAACCTGGTAGGATATCCATCCTTCTCGACTACATACACCACGGCGGACTTCATTGACGACACTGGTGCGACGGATATAGAGACCTACGACCCGACTGGACCGTATAATCTCAGAACCGTCCTTCCGGGAGAGGCATTCATTCCAGGTTCGGCATACTGGGCATACGTTCCTGTTGACGTCTTGTGGACCGTGGCGCAGGCCTAGTTCACATCGGAGATCTCGACGAACACCAACCCATCTTCCTTCTTTTTCACTTTCAAGTAGAGTGAGCTTTGGCCCTGGTCCAATTCGAAGGATTCTCCGTTCTCGCCGCATACTGGAACACCGCCTTCAATGGGGATGACATTCTCTCCTTCGCCGGCCAGCTTCCATCTCATGGTGCCTTTCCAGTGTGTGTCCAACCCGCCTCCTATCAGAACGTAATCGATGGACGTGAAGATGCCGGATTTGAGATCGAGTTCAACGATTATTGCATTGCCTGGACCGCTCCGATAGACCTGATTGATCCTGATATTGAGATAGTCCATCTCTGACAGCAAATGGTTCTCTGTCTGGACCTTCTCCACATTGGCCCACATCGCCAGGATGGACGGCAGCGTTATTCCCATCACCAAGGCCACGATCAACAGCTTCAGAGGCATGCCCTCGAGGGCCTTCTCATTCCGTCCCAGTCTGCCCAATCAGAGCCCTCACGACTTTGTCACCACGATGTTAAGGGACTTGGTGATGCTGAGGGTCCCCGAGAACTCGGCTTCCACGCGGATGGTTCCGAAGTCCGATGTGCCTATGTCTATGTCTAGGCTTCTCGCCGTAAAGGTCCCGTCAGCCCCAGTCATCCCGGCTATGATGAGGTTCGCCCCTGACATCTTGATGGAAACGCCTTCCAGAGGGTTCCCTTTCGTGTCCCAGGCCTTGATCGTGATCGATGTCGTGTTCTCGGTTATCCTGATCGGGTCCGCCTCAGGCTCGGCGCTGTAGACCTCAATCTTGGAGAGGTCTGGAGCGGTGAATATTGTCAGCCAGGCTATGATTATTGAGATAGCTATCCCTGCTATGACCACCATGATGATCAATTGCAGAGGCATTCCTTCCAAAGCACCTCTATCATCTAATCTAATCCTTTTCTCGAAGAGCACCCCTCTCACGGAACACACCGCCCCGGCAACACTGGTGCAGTATATAACACTTCATTCGAAGCGGATATATCTCGATCGACCCTTACCGACCGGATGTTTGTCAGGGATGAATCTGGAACGGTCGATATATTCGAGGAGGTCCCGGCTATACTTGTCGTCATAGTGGCCATCTTCATCTTTCTCATGACGATCGCGGAGGGTTTCATTTCTTATTCCGAGCGCAAGGAGGAGGACCGCCTAACCCAACAGTTGGAGTCGTTCTGCGATTCAGTACTGTCGTTCGGGCTTCTGCTCTTCGACTCAGAAATGGGCCGGTTCGACTCCTTCAGACTTGATGCAGAGGGGAGAGAGAAGTTACATGATTCCTTCCGTCCAGATATATTGGGATTTCACTACAATGTCACCATAGCGGATGTCGGTCTGTACGAAGAGAAGTACGACTGGTCAGCGGGAGAAGAGGTCGGAGAGAGCGCAATGTCAAGAACAACGTCGGTCCCGGTCATCATATCCAATGCATACGGACAGAACCACCCGGCGTTGATGAGGGTCACCATTTGGGAGGCATGAGGTTGGGGAATGTCGGCAACACGAACGGTCAAGCGGCTGCCTTTGACGCCATCATGTTCCTTGCCATCCTTCTGGTCGCTTCGGCCTTGATCCTGGGAGTGTCCACACATATCCGACAGGCCGAGGAGGTCTCGGAGTTCAGTGATCTGCATGCTCTGACAGCGAGAACGTCAAAGGCGCTACTGGGATCCACCGTACCCAATGCTTCGTATGTGGACGTCGAAGGGAGTGTGATCGTGTCCAAGGACATCTCGGTGCTGGATATGATGGTGGAAGAGCTTCTTCTGATGCAGGCCGGAGTTCCGGAGGATAACTTCGACGGAAATGGAAGTTACAACCACAGGATCGCACAAGTGTTGTCTTCATTGGTGGACGAGGACAGATTCCAATTCGAGCTTTGCGGCAGATACATGGATGTTTCAGTGTCCTTTGGCGAGGCCAGTGGTCAAGCGAACACGGCGGCAAGGATGACGGAGATCTTCGTTCCAGGTGTGACCCAGCCGATCCAGATCACGCTCTCGATTTGGCCGTGTTAGAAATTGTCACTCCCGAGAGTGAAAACAATACCTTAAAAGGATAGACTGCAAATGATAAGTTGGATGCCGAAAACATTCGATGAAAGATTGAGAGAGGCAAAGGACCTCCCTGCGATATTCGAGCTCGTGAAGCTGGCGGTCATCAAGACTAGAAAAAAGAGGAGAGCTGGGTTAATGCTGGGTATAGGTGACCTGGGGAACCATCCAAAGGGATTCCTTGGAGCCTTCTATCCGGTGGCCACCAACATCATAGTGATGAACAGGATCCCGATGGACAGGATCAAGGAGACGGACCCGGAGCTCTACAAGCCATATGTATTCCACGTACTGCTTCATGAATACATTCACGCCCTCGGGGATGTGGACGAGTTCTCCACCAGGACGACAACGTACGAGATAACGAAGGAGCTCTTCGGTCCTGACCACCTGGCCACCAAGATGGCCGAGGATTATACACAGTTCTTCCCGAGCCTTGTGTATCCGGAAGTTGCCTGGCAGCCTCAGAGCTTGAATTTTGAGCTGGTTGATAATTTCGACGCTTCCAGCGTCAGGTACATACACTAACTCTGCAGGAACCTGGCCAGTTCCCTTTTCAGGTCGCGCATGAAGATGTTCCCGACCACGATTCTCTTCCCGAGAACATAGCTTGGGACCTTATCCACACCGATCCTTTCGGTCTCCCTGTCGTTCTCCTTGAGGATGGCGTCGAACTCCGGGTTGGCGATCTCCCGTTCGAATATACCCGGGTCCATACCGACGCTTGAGGCGACCTCTTTCAGAACGTTGATGTCGGCAATGTCCTTCTTCTCCTCCCAGTGAACGCGCCAGATCGAGTCATGGTACTGCTTGAACTTCCCCATCTTCCTTGCGATCTCCGCCCCTATCAATGCGTTTCGCGAATTCGACCGGTGTTCCGGCAGGGTGAAGTCCACTTTTATCTCCTTTCCAAGCGATGCGGTGATATAGGATGGTGACAGGCTTCTCCGTATCAAAGGCGGGGTGGTCCTTTCCGGATGGATCTCCCATCCCCTCCAGTTGAACTCGACGTCGAATTCGGCCTTCAGCAGTGGCTCCCTCTTTGACGCGATGTAGGTGTAGGGACAAACGTAATCGAAGTAAACGTCCACCGTTCTTGTCATATCCTCCCCTTCCCTGGTGAAATCCTGTTGGTGACCAATGAATGTGCCTTTATTATTCTTCCCCTTTTTTATCGGGCTCAGTGGCTCTTCGGGTCGGTTACCACGTCCTCTGGCGCGGATCACTCCAGGTAATATTCTCCCGGCGGAGCCAGGTCGTGGATCTCCTTCACTCTTATCTTCACCACTGATTGGACCATGGGTCTCTTGGTATACGGCTTTGAGATCTCTTCCACTATCTGCTCGTAAAGCGGTCCGTCCGTGAGAACCTCCGCCTTGCCCCTGAACTGGAACCCCTCCTTCTTCCCCACGTCCACCACGCTGACCGCGATCCACGGGTTCTCCTTGAGGTTGTCCCGGGTCTTCTTCGAGAAGAGATCGGCAAATGCCAGCGTCTTGTCGTCAACTATCCTCAACGGTCCCTTTGGAGAGACGTTGGGATGGCCTTTCTTGTTCACGGTCGCAACGTAGGATATCTTCTGCGTCTCGACGAACTTCCGTATCTCATCGGTGATCTTCACCATATCCACACACCCCTATTCATTCTTAGGAAACCTAATTCAATCAACCCTAAATGCTTTTTCATCACGCTCAGGCATGTGCCCAAATGACAATGCATAAAAGGAACAGAGTATTATCGAACACCCGCCGGAAGAGGGACACTTCTTACTAACGGGGGAGTCACCATAGTCAATGACAGACAAAGGATATTATTCCTATGCACGGCTAACTCGTGCCGATCCCAGATGGCAGAAGGAATCGTGAGGCATGATTTCGGTGACAGGTTCGATGTTCACAGCGCTGGAGCCAATATCGCGCCCGTGCACCCGTTGGCCGTCATGATGATGAGCGATATCGGGATCGACATCTCAGAACAAAGAAGCAAATCGGTTGGCGAGTTCTTGGGTGAGAGATTCGATTATGTTGTGACTTTGTGCGGTGACTCTGCAAGGGACGTCTGCCCCCTGTTCCTCGGAGAGGTTGGAGAAAGACTGCACTGGAACTTCCCTGACCCAGTTGAGACGGAAGGAACTGAGGAAGAGGTGTTGAGTGTGTTCAGAAAGGTCCGGGACGGCATCAAGAATAGGTTTACAGAATTCGTGGATGAGTTGAAGGAGGCATAGTATGAATAAAACGCCTAACAAGGAAATCTTGAAGGATATGATCAAGAGGCTGCATGACGGCGACAACTTCGATGAGGTCAAGCGGGAGTTCGGCGAGTTGGCAAAGAACGTCACACCAGCTGACATCGCAAAAGCGGAGCAAGAGCTGGTCGACGAAGGCATGGAGCTGGAGGAGATACAGAAGCTGTGCGAGGTGCACCTGGCTCTGTTCAAGGATACGCTGGAGGAGCAGAAGGCAATTGCGCCGGAGGGGCACCCGATCAACATCCTGATGGGGGAACACACGCAGATGCTGCTTCTGGCTGACGAGCTGAAGACCAATGCGGCCGAGGTCAAGACCGCGGGGGGTTGGGGGTCCATAGAGGACAACCTGAAGCATCTGGACCATGTCGTGGAACACATGAAGGACTCTGAGAACCACTACCTTCGGGAAGAGAACGTCCTGTTCCCGTATCTTGAGAAGCACGGCATCGTAGAACCGACCAAGGTCATGTGGATGGACCACGACCAGATACGCGGTTTGAAGAGGGAGCTCTACGACCTTTATGAAGGGAGGAAGGGGAAGAAATTCCATGATTTCGGAAGGCGACTTGACGAGATCTCATGCGCTCTGGCAGATACGCTGGGGAATCACTTCAACAAAGAGAACAACGTCCTTTTCCCCGCGAGCATGGAGGTGATAGAGGATGATGAGTGGCCCGAGATAACCAAGGAGTTCGATGACATCGGATATTGCTGCTTCACGCCACAGCCCGAGAGAGTTGCGGTCGAGGAAACGGAGACGGCCCCGGAGATCGGGATCGAGGGCACGATAGAGTTCGAGACCGGGACCCTGTCAGCGGAACAGATCGATGCTGTGTTCAGCACACTTCCCGTGGACCTGACCTTCGTTGACAAGAATGACGAGATGAAGCACTACACCGATGGTGGAGGAGGGTTGTTCCAAAGGACCAAGGCGTCCATTGGCAGAAAGGTCCAGAACTGCCACCCGGAGAAGAGCGTTCATATGGTCAACAAGATTCTGGACGACTTCAAGAGCGGTGAAAGCGACGTGGAGGAGTTCTGGATTGACATGAAGGGAAGGAAGATCCACATCAGGTACTTCGCGGTCCGTGACAGGAACGGTGATTATCTGGGCTGCTTGGAGGTCACCCAGGACATCACTGACTTGAGGACGTTAGAAGGCGAGAAGAGGCTGCTGTGATGATGGAACTTAGTAAAGAATATGTAGTTCGAGAGAATCATAAACGATTGCTTTGAGGTTAGAGGAGGAAGGAAATATGGCGGAAATGGTTAAGTGGAAATGCGAAGTCTGTGGATATATCTACGACCCGATCAAGGGAGACCCCGACGGGGGCATAGAACCGGAAACGACCTTTGATCAACTGCCCGAGGATTGGGTCTGCCCGATATGCGGCGCAGGTAAGGACGAGTTCGAGAAGGTTGATTAGTATGGCCGTGCGGGAGCTGAAGGAGAACGTCCATAGCGTTGGAGCCATAGACTGGGACAGGAGGTTGTTCGACGCCCTCATACCGCTTCCCAACGGGACCAGCTACAACGCGTATCTGATACGAGGCAGTGAGAAGACCACATTGCTGGATACCGTGGACCCATCCAAAGAACACGAGCTTCTGTCCAACCTGAAGAAGCTGGGCGTAGAACAGATCGATTTCGTCATATCACACCACGCGGAACAGGACCATTGCGGTTCGATACCGAAGATCCTGGAACTCCATCCAAATGCGAAGGTGGTCACCAATCCCAAATGCAAGAAAATGCTGATCGACCATATTTCGATCCCGGAGGACAAGTTCGTTACCGTTGAGGATGGGGAAACGCTGTCGCTCGGGGACAAGACGCTTGAGTTCATCTATGCGCCCTGGGTGCACTGGCCCGAGACCATGTTCACATATCTGAGAGAGGATAGGATCCTTTTCACCTGCGATTTCCTCGGATCTCATTTTGCCACCAGCGACGTCTTCGTGAGGAACGAATCGAGAACGTACGAAATGGCCAAGAGGTACTACGCGGAGATCATGATGCCTTTCAGGAACAAGATCCAGAAGCACCTGGAGAAGATCGACGGGATGGATGTGGAGATCATCGCGACGAGCCACGGCCCTTCATATGACAATCCCAAGTTCATACTGGACGCCTACAAGGACTGGATATCGCCTGATGTCAAGAACGAGGTCATCATAGCCTATGTCAGCATGCACGACAGCACACGGAAGATGGTGGAGCATCTCGCGGATGCTCTTGTTGAGAGGGGTCCGGTGGTTAAGGTGTACGATCTAACGAAGACCGACATCGGCGAACTGGCTATAGACCTGGTCGACGCCGCGACGATCGTGATTGCCTCGCCCACAGTTCACGTCGGGCCCCATCCGGTTGCCCAGAACGCGATATTCCTCGCCAATTCATTGAGGCCGAAGCTCAGGTTCGCAGCGATCATCGGCTCCTTCGGCTGGGGCAGCAGAATGGTCGAACAGATCAAGGGGTTGATCCCCAACCTGAAGGTGGAGCTCATCGAACCAGTCGTGATCAAGGGATATCCCAAGGAGGAAGACCTTGAAGCTTTGGACAGGTTGGCGGATGCGATTGTCGAAAAGCACAAAAGCATAGACGTCATGAGATGAGGGAGGAGAAGAAGAATGACAGAAAGATTGGAAGTGTATAGGTGCGATGAATGTGGGAACATAGTGGAGGT
Organism: Methanomassiliicoccales archaeon; assembly: GCA_030593885.1. GTDB lineage: Archaea > Thermoplasmatota > Thermoplasmata > RBG-16-68-12 > SOIM01 > JAGLME01. Next base: position 27,641 of record JAUVGH010000001.1, on the reverse strand, counting down.
CTTGCACGCAGGTGGTGGGACCCTGGTATGTTGCGGCGGGGATATGACCCTGATGGAAGTCAAGACAGAGGCCCAGGAAGGAAAGGAAAAGCACGTCCCTGTTGTCGAGAAGACGGACAGCGGAGTAAGGGTCAAGGTCGGTTCAATCCCGCATCCCATGGAGGAGCAGCACTATATCGAGTGGATACAGGTCGTGACCGACTCGAAGGTCCTCAGGAAGTTCCTGAAGCCTGGAGAGGCTGCTGAAGCTGAGTTCGAGACCTCGGAAGAGATCGCATACGCAAGGGAATACTGCAACGTGCACGGTCTCTGGATCAAGGAGTAGAGAAGGAACCTGAGATCAGAGAACTGGATCTTTAGTAAATCTGACATATTGATGGTGAGTAAGATGGATTTGAGCAAATACAGCATGGACGATCTGCTCCTGGCAGCGATCAAGAGCGAAGTGGGCGCCATCGAGGTGTACGCAACCTTGGCGGAGGGTGTGAAGAACGCCTTCCTGAAAGACAAGCTGAACTTCCTGGCGGGAGAGGAGAAGAAGCATCAGAAGAAACTCGAGTCGATGTATGGAGAGAACTTCCCCGGGAAGGAAGTGGTATTGCCCAAAGAATCACCAGTGCCGCTTCCGGAGATAATGTTCCCCGATGAAGGGGTGCCGCTGTCCCGGATACTGGAGAGCGCCATGGGGGCAGAGATGGCCGCGAATGATTTCTACAAATCGCTTTCCGAGCTCTTCGAGGATCCGAACACAAAGGCCACGCTCAACTATCTGGCGGCAATGGAGATGGGGCATTACAAACTGCTGGAGATAGAGAAGGAATATGCGGAGAGGTTCGAGGACTTTGACGAATACGTACCCATGATGCATGCGGGACCGTGAAGATTACTAGGTAAACAAAGGAGTGATAAGATGGAGAATCTGAAAGGAACACAGACTGAGAAGAATCTGTTGGCAGCCTTCGCGGGAGAATCCCAGGCGAGGAACCGATACACCATGTTCGCTTCAAAGGCGAAGAAGGAAGGATATGAACAGATATCGGCATTGTTCTTGGAGACCGCTGGAAACGAGAAGGAACACGCAGAGGTCTACTTCAAGCACCTGCAGGGTGGAGTGGTCGAAATCACGGCCGAGTACCCCGCTGGTGTGACAGGGACCACGGCCGAGAACCTGTTGGCCGGGGCGGAAGGCGAACTGGCCGAGTGGGGAACGATATATCCGAACTTCGCGAAGATCGCGGAAGAGGAAGGTTTCCCGGAGGTCGCTGCGAGCTTCAGGGAGATAGCCAAGGTCGAGTCCTACCACGAGAGGAGATACCGAAAGATCCTTGATAACATCGAGAAGGGACTGGTGTTCAAGAAGGAACAGCCCACGAAGTGGAAGTGCGACAACTGCGGCTACGTCCACGAGGGAGCCGAGGCGCCTGAGATATGTCCGGCGTGCAAGCACCCAAGGAGCTACTACGAGATCTGGACAGAGCCGTACTGATACGATCAACGAATCGGGTCCAGCCTAATCCCCTTACTGAAAAGTGATTTCTTCACTCCAGTTGCATAACTAATCCTGATGAGGATCCTTCATTGACAAAACACTGTACCAAAAACACCATCTATACCCCTTCACTTAGATGGATAGTGGTGAGTGTAGATGAAGAAAGAGCATTCCCGAGTAGTTTTCGTGTGGGCAGTCGTATTCCTGCTGTTGGCCATTCTGCTCTCCGCTCTGGTGGCCTTGAACCCGAATGATGATGATCTGCCAGTGGGGGAGTACAACGACGACCTCAGGAGCTTCTCGAACTCCGATGAGATGAAGAAGTTCATAGATGATTCCCAGGAGGAGTACAATGACAGGAACATCGGGGCTTCGGACGGCCCAACGTTCTTCTTTTCGGGAGGGACCGCCGAGGCGACGACGTTGATGGATTCGGGTGGGTCCAATGAGTACTCTGAAACCAACATACAGGTGGAGGGAGTGGATGAGCCTGACATCGTGAAGACCGACGGCACGTACCTCTATGTGCTGACTGGAAACGAGGTGGTAATACTTAGGGCATATCCGGGTATCAACGCCGAGGTCGTCTCCAGGATCCAGTTGGACTATTATCCGAGCGGCCTCTTCGTGACCGACTCCAGACTGGTCATCATAGGGTCCGAGTATTATTACGGCTATTATCTGTGGGACTCCCGGTCTTACCTTCACGTTGCGTCGGTCCTGGTCTACGACATATCCTCCAGATCGAATCCCAACCTGATACTGAACGTGACCACCGAGGGGTACTATCTTGATTCGCGCCTGATCGGTGACCATGTCTATTTGGCGGTCACTCAATATATGTATTACTGGTACAACGATAATGAAGTCCATCTTCCAGTGATCACAATGAACGGTCAAGCGAGGCATATAGCAGCGTCGGAAATCTACTACTGGGCAGACCCTGCGCCCTCGTACACCTTGACCTCGATAATCTCCATAAATGCGGAGGACACGACGCTGAATCAGAAGATCTACCTGACCGACGCCGGGCATGAGATGTACGTGTCCGAGGACCATATGTATCTGGCAAAACAACATTATGTTCTCTCTGCCTCCAGGTCCGGAAGCCGCTGGTTCCCCAACACGGTGATCCACAAGATAGCCATCAAAGAAGGCAGGATAGCATACGTCGCAAGCGGCATCGTACCTGGATGGATCCTCAACCAGTTCTCGATGGATGAGCACAAGGGCTACTTCAGGATCGCGACTACGACCGGAGGATGGTGGGGAGATGACAGCAAGAACAACGTGTACGTGATGAACAAGGACATGGAGACTGTCGGCAAACTGGAGGGACTGGCACCCGGAGAGACCATATATTCGGCTAGGTTCTTCGGCAACCGGTGCTATCTTGTGACCTTCAAGCAGATCGATCCTTTCTTCGTCATAGATCTCAGGAACCCAGAGTCGCCCAAGGTGCTCGGAAAGCTGAAAATCCCGGGATTCTCGACATACCTTCATCCGTACGACGAGAACCACGTTATCGGGATCGGGAAGAACGCCGATGACCAGGGGAACTTCGCATGGTTCCAGGGGCTGAAGATGTCCCTGTTCGACGTCACCAACGTGTACAGGCCGAAGGAGGTCGCCAAGGTCGACATTGGAGACAGGGGAACACACTCCGAGGCTCTCTACGACCACAAGGCCTTCCTGTTCGACAGATCGAAAGACCTGCTCATAATACCAGTCCAGCTGCACGAAGTGGACGAGAGCAAGTATCCCGGAGAAATTCCATCGTGGGCATATGGTGAGTTCGTCATGCAGGGAGCGTTCGTCTTCAAGCTGACCATCGAGGATGGTTTCGAGCTCAAGGGGACCATATCCCATGTGAACAACGATCCAAACGACCCATACACCTACGGGTGGGATTCGTTCGTAAGGCGCTCTCTGTACATCGAGGACAACTTATACACTGTCTCGAACACAATGGTGAAGATCAACGACATGGACACTCTTGATGAGATCAAGGCAATCGGGCTCTGATTCCGAGAACATTATATCACAAATGGGCATTTGGATACCGCAGGAGGAAGTTTCATGTTTCACAAGAGGCAGAGGACTCCATGTGGCTCCATATCCAGATGCTCGCTAGTTATCCTCATCTCAGCGGTGGCCGTGCTGCTGCTGGCGTTCAATCCTGGCACGATCGAGGCTCATGCTGCATCGGACCTGGTCCTGAGCTACGACTTTCCTAACCAGACCCTCAACATGACCGTGACCCATTTCGTGAGCGACCCGAACACACACTACATCGCTGAGGCTGTCATCCTCAAGAACAGCGTGCTTTTCGCTACGATCCCATACACCAGCCAACCCAATGGTGACACATTCAAATACACACACCCAGTCCCGGCCGTGGACGGGGACGTTCTTCATGTGACCGTGACATGCAACGCGTTCGGTTCACTGTCCGATCAAATCACGGTCGTTGGACCACCACCCGGCGAGACTGAGGATCCAGTAGTCACAATCGATACACCGACAACGGACATCACTTACAGCACCGATTCAACTCCGATATCCATAGGGGGCACGGCTTCCGACAACGTTGGCGTGACAAGCGTGACCTGGGACAATTCTGCAACCCTGGGTTCTGGGACAGCAACTGGGACAACTTCATGGACAGCCAGCGTCCCGTTGGTGCAGGGCGAGAACAACATAACTGTGACAGCAGAGGACGCGGCAGGGAACTCGGGAATTGACAACTTCACGGTCATCTACACGCCCAGTGTGGTTGATACAACTAACCCGACAATCTCGATTACCACCCCGACTACAGGACAAACACACACGTCGCTTTCAACTCCCATATCCATTGGAGGCACCACATCCGACAATGTGAACGTGGTGAACGTCACCTGGGAGAATGCCGCAACAGGAGAATCCGGAACTGCCACCGGGACGGACTCGTGGTCAGTCTCAATACCTCTGGATGCTGGATCGAATCCAATAACGATGACCACCAGCGATTCGTCCGGGAACACGGCATCTGCAAGCATCACTGTGAACTATGAGCCATCTGTGCCGGACCCTGGGGAGGATACTGAGAATCTGTGGGTCTTCCACGCCACGCTGATGACCATCGGCTTCATCCTTCTAATACTGGCCATCACAATCTCGACGGGAATGCGAAAGAAGAAATGGTGGTTGAAGACGCATAGGTCACTGGGCTTCTTGGGATCGACATTTGCTGTCCTTGGCCTCCTCATGGGACTATACATGGTCTCCGTTTGGGGGAGCCCTCATTTCAGGGTGCCTCACGCGTTCCTCGGCATCACTACGATCATCCTTGCGATAACTCAACCGATCCTCGGCTTCATGCAACCCAAGTCTAAGAAGATAAGGCCAATGCACCGCTGGCTGGGGAGGATCGTTGTGATTCTGATGTTCTTCTCCATCATAGCTGGAATGAGCCAAGCCGGGGTAATCTGAACCGCTTACAATTCATAATTATCAGAAAATTCTGATTATTCAGAAAACTATAAATACTCCGAGAAGTATTGAGTTTTAGGTGACATGAATGGACGCAGACAGACTAAGAGCGGCCAGGGACCGAGGCGTGGTCACATCGGACATTAGCTCCAGAAGCCAGATGGTCACGTCCAGAAAGGAAGAGGGAAGCGCGTGGGCGAGATTGCTGAGGATCAAGCGTCCGAAGTGAGAATGAGTTGAATAAAGAGGTGAAGGAATTGTCAAAGAAGGAAGAAGAGGAATGTGGCGATGATTGCTCGGAGTCGACCTGCTGCCAGGTCATTTCCATCATAAGCGTGGACGATCGCGGACAGACGGTACTGCCCAAAGAGGTCAGGAACAGGATGGGCATCAAGGGGGGAGACAAGCTGGCCGTCGTATTGTCCGAGGGAGAGGGCGATTCGTGTTGCGTGTTCCTAATGAAGGTCAATGAGCTCAGCGACGCGGTCCGGGGAAAGCTCGGGCCAGTACTGGAAGAGATGATAGGATAGGAAAGAGGTGATAAGAATGAAAGAAGCCGAAATCAAGAAGACAGTGCGAGAAGGCTATGCCAAGGTCGCCAAGAACAACGCTTCATGTTGCGGATCCTCAAGTTCAGAGCCATCTGGTTCGTGCGATTGCGGACCATCGACCGATCAGGAATCCGTCAGCAAGGCCATCGGCTACTCCAAGGAGGAGCTTGAGGCCCTCCCGGAGGGAGCGGACCTGGGCCTGGGCTGCGGCAATCCCACCGCCCTTGCTTCCATCGAGGAAGGCGAGACGGTCATAGATCTGGGCTCCGGCGCGGGAATAGACTGCTTCCTGGCTGCCAAGAAGGTCGGGGAGAGCGGCAAGGTCATCGGTGTCGACATGACCCCGGAGATGCTGGACAGGGCGAGGAGCAACGCAAAGAACGGCAACGTCGAGAACGTGGAGTTCCGCCTGGGAGAGATAGACAACCTTCCGGTCGCGGACAACACCGCCGACCTGATCATATCCAACTGCGTGATCAACCTGGCACCTGACAAGAAGAGAGTGTTCGAAGAGGCGTTCCGGGTATTGAAGCCGGGCGGCAGGGTCATGATCTCGGACATAGTACTTCTGGGAGAACTCCCGGAAGCGCTGAAGGCATCCAAGGAGGCATATGTGGGCTGTATCTCGGGGGCGATACTCAAAGAGGACTACCTGCAGGCGATCAAGGAAGCTGGATTCGAGAGGGTGGAGGTCGTCGGGGAGGCGACGTTCCCTGTCGAGGACCTCATAACCGGCGAGAACGCACAGCAGATACTCAAGGACGCGAATCTGACGACCGAAGAGGCGTTGAAGGCGACGGTCAAGGTATCCAGCGTGAAGGTGAGAGCGTACAAACCAAGCTAACCAGATAACCAAGAGGGCGAAGGGGGTTCACTATCCCCTCAAATCGTGCTCCGCAACCTGGGTCGATCTGGCCCCCTTCTCTTCATCTTTTATTTTTCAGACCATCAGATAGGATAAAGAAGTTGAAACTCGATTAGAGGTCCGGTGCGGGGAATGAAAGAGAATGAGGAACTGAAGCAAGAAGCGACGAACCTGGCAGATCTGGTAGAATATCAAGCCGGGTCCATAGTCAGCAGGACGTTGATGGATAAGGGAACCGGAACGGTAACGCTTTTCGCATTTGGCAAGGGGGAGGGGTTGAGCGAGCACACTGCACCCTTCGACGCGATGGTTCACATTCTGGATGGGGAAGCGGAGATATCGATATCCGGAAAGCTCCACATGCTGAAAGAAGGCGAGATTATCATCATGCCGGCCAATGAGCCACACGCTCTGAAAGCGACATCCATGTTCAAGATGGTCCTCACGATGATAAAGTCCTAGAGGGGCTTGGTTCATTATCGGTCCACCGAGAAACATCAAGAAGATATACGAATTCGACGTAGTTCTTAGCATCCGTTTTGGATTGAGGGTCAGATATGAAGCTGGAGTCGACGATCAAATGTCCTGAGTGTGGGTTTGAGAAGGAAGAAACGATGCCGACGGACGCATGCCAGATCTTCTATCAATGCAACAGTTGTGGGAGCGTCCTCAGGCCCAAGGAAGGGGATGACTGCGTCTTCTGTTCATGGGGGACCGAGAAGTGTCCGATGGAGCAGGATGAGAAGTCTGAGGAAGAGTGATTGAAGCGGGCTTCGTTTTCAGTTATTGCACGCCATAGAATGTCGTCTGCCAATAGTATTTTCTAGTTCTCGCTCTTTGGTCAATCAGATGGGAGTCGGGGAGGCAGGAACCAGACTGAGAAGTCATGACATTACGCTGCGAAGTGGGGACATAATACTGCGTCCTATGACCGAGGATGATTGGGAGATACTGGAAAAGTGGAACAGTGACCCAGTAGTAATGTACTATGCTGGTGAGGTTGGTGGATACAGCCCAGAGATGGTCAGGAGAATCTACCGTGGCGTTAGCCAGAATGCATTCTGTTTCATCATCGAGTTCAAAGGGAAACCTATTGGCGAGACCTACTTGCAGAAGATGAACCTGGAGAGGATACTTGTGAAGTTTCCGGATGAGGACATCTGGCGCATTGACATAATGATCGGAGAGAAGAAGCTCTGGGGGCAAGGGATTGGAACTGCAGTTGTTGGAATGCTGGTAGACTTCGGATTCTCAGAGGAGCACGCGGACGCAATATTCGGCTGCGATGTTGACAAGAGCAATGTCAGGAGCATCAAGATGTTCAATAGCCTTGGTTTTGAGGTGTTCTCAGAGACTAAGAGGACTACAGAAGAAGGGATGGAGATCCATGACATGATTCTGAGGAGGAGTACCTGAAGTGAAGACAGGAGCAACAATTCTCTTTCCGGAATCCCAGGTCATACATCTTTGTCCAGTCCGAAGTGTTTCTTGAAATCCTTGATTCTCACAACCGGCTCCTTGCTTCTCTTCTTCATCTCCTCCACGAACTCCGGTCTGAGCTCCGGCTCCAAGAACTCCTCTTCGAATGTCTGGATTATCAACCTGATCGCATCTGTCTTGTTTCCAAGATCGAACTGGGCTTTGACCATGTTCAGTACCCAATTCTCGTACTCTGACAGATCAATGAGAGCTTTCACCATCACCACTACTTATGGTTTGTTACAATATATAATGATTTGTAATAGGATTCCAGATCGATGATAGGGGAAACGGCGGTGAACGCTATATGCCTTTGCGCACGCATTTTGGGGAACGATACCTCGGCCCTTATCATAATCGGAAAATGATCTGTATTCATGACGGCCGAAGGTGTGAACAATTGAGGTTGCACTCATCATCAAGCAGGCGTTGAGAACGTTGTCGATGTGATCTGGTCACCAGTTGACGACCAAATCATCTTCAGCGTGTAGTCTGAATTGGGGGACAGGCCGGTTAACTTCACCTGATCGCCGATGTTGACCTTCTGGTTGTCCGCCAGATCTGCATATGTCAGAGTACCGAGGTTCACACCGCTGGTAAACGTCAAAACTCCGTCGTCATTGCTGGAGAAGGAGTATTTGCCCTCATCCGTGCCATTCCTGATCAGAATGAGCTCCAGATCCACTGGCTTCGGCTCAGGATTTACCTTTCCGAAGTCGACGTTATACGCGGTGTTGCTGACACAGGTCTTAGCTCCCCATGTCCCTGTTGGGATAACTGAATCGGGGGTCGAAAAGACCCCATAGTCAAGTAGATCGCCAGTGGGATCCCATGCCAAAAGAATCACATAGTCCTCCCCCGAGTCAAGTCCGCTCAGCAGTAGTTCGTCTCCCACATCGACGAATTGATTGTCAGCACGGTCGATGTAGGTGATGGTGCCCAGATACGTCCCGGACGAGAGAACAAGAACGGTCCCGTTTGCGTTGTCTTGGAACTGATACGTTCCGCCAATCCCGCCTTGCCATAGGATTATGTTGAGCCTGTTGGGTTGTGGAGGGGCTGGTGTGAAGCCGCCGAAGATGGCTGTTGCGGTCGTCTCGCTGGTGTCAAAAACCGAGGCAAACCCGCCGCTCGTCACACTGGTCCCAGTGAATTGGGTGGTGAATGTTCGATGATCCAGCTCCCCGCTGGTATCGTGGGCAAGCACCCGAATCGTGTAATCGGTGTCTTCATCAAGATCTGTGACCCTGAGGTAGTCTCCCGTCCTGACTCGTCCGTCATTCGTCAGGTCTCTATAGGTGATAGTCGCCAAATCGCTCCCGGAGTGCTTGGCCAAGACGGTCAGGTCAGTGCTAGCGGGGAACGTATAGGCACCCCAATCAACAGAATCTTCGAGTATTATCATCAGATCGAACGGGTCTGTGCTTCCACCCATTTGGCAAAAGGTCACGGTTGCGGATGATGTTCCGGTGACCTCCACACCGCAGAACGAGACCGCGGGAACACTGAGCGGCATGAGGCTGACGGAGTCGACCAGAGAACCGGTGGAACCCGATATCAGGCGTATCTCATAGCCAGACAGGGGATCCAGATCGCTCAATTGGAGCATGTCATCCTCGTTCAACCTATCGTTGTCAGCGACATCGATATACTGCATCAGTGGGGCGAAAGCCCAGCCAGCGGTAGGTATCAACATCACGCCATCGTCGTAGCTGGGCAATGTGTATGATATCACCGCAGATGCGTTCGAAAGACGAATTCTCAGGTCATCCGATTTCGGATTGCCGCTGACCTCTGCAAAGGTCAATGTTGCAGATGTGTCCGACTCCCGGATGAACGAGGCAAATGATGCACTGGCCACCTCATCCTCGCCATCTGTCTCGATTCCTTCAATAGCAGAAAAGAGAAGTGCGGTCGCAATCAGCTGCGCTATGATGAGAACTGCCACAGTCACAAGAACTGCAAGAACGGTCTTCGAGTTGCCGCCAGTTGGCGTTCCGCCAGGTCGTTGAGATTGTGCAAACTCCTCCTCTTTGGTCTCCTTCATTTAATCCCTCTCCGAAGGAATGAACCAATCGGCGGTATTTATGTTTAACGGGGATACTGGCTATTCTTCGCCCTTCTCCACGAGCTTCTTCCCCAACTTCTTGGTCCCGTCGCCTATCTTCTTCAGTGCCCCACCGGTGACCTTTATACCTTTCTTCGCTAGGGGTTTTGCCTTTTCACCCGCTCTCTTGGCCAGGTCAACGGTCTTCTCACCGACATCCTGCACCACGGCCATGCTCTTGGTGACCGTGCCCACCTTGGTTCCGCAAGAAGCGCAGAAATCTGCACCAGAGGTCAGCTCCACACCACAATTCTCACATTTCATTGGATCTCCAGTGAACGAACGTCCTAATCACGATAAAAGACTTTCGGGAAGGGTCGCCCTGGATGCAGTGATAGGTAATCCGTGGATGAGCGCGAACATGATCTTGAACAGTGCCTGGGCAGGCTTTCTGGATGACTGATGAAAACAGCAACAACTCTATACTATAACACGCTTATAACAAGGAGATATCGGAAAGGAGCAGTCCACCAATGTACAGTGGATCAAAAGCAGGTCCTGTTCTGGTCCTGCTGGTAGCTATACTCATTTCAAGTCCGGCGATACTGTCGACCGCAGCAGCTCATACAGGAAGCGGAGACGCCTCCGGTGATGTGGATCACGATTTTGGATTACAACTGGCAGAAGCCCCAGAGGACATTGACATTTCTGGAGAGTATTTCGTTAGCCCGCTCACAAACGAACGGTACCTCATCAGGAAGGACCCTGAAGCGGACAGGATGTGGTTCTGCAGGACGGACGATGGGGTGTGCTACCAATCGATCAACGAGATACTTACGGATGAATCAAAGAACATGCCTGGATGGATGCTGAAGGTCGCCCCCTCGTTGAGGGAGCAGATCACGGGATCGATATCCGAAAGGGGTCCTCAGGAGAACGAGATAAGGATAATCATAGAACTGGACGAGAAGCACTTCCACCACGCAGCTGAAGAGATCTGGGAGAGCAGGAACAACGAACTAGAAGAGGTAATGGGGGGATTGGCCGACCTCGGCCCAAGCGAAGGACCGGCTCCCAATGACCTGTCTGGCACGCTGGACAGGAACCTTCTGGATCAACTTGACCTCGTCCTGGACGATGCGAGAAGCGACATCTACTTTTTTGCTGAAGAATTGACAACGCCACTAATATCACGATTGACCGATCAGATATCCGACGTCGGCGGAGCTGTGGTCGGCCACACGCCAGTTCTCCCGGCGATCTTTGCGACCGTTCCAGTTGGCGCGGTGCAGACCATAGCTCTTATGGACGGCGTGGGCTGGATAACCGAAGACGGGACAATGGAAGCCATGATGGACGTCAGTTCATACTCTGTGGGAGCGGACACCTGGTGGACCAACGGTCTCACGGGTGGGACCTGGGACCTTGCGGTCGTTGATACTGGTATAGACGGTACACATCCTGCCTTGACCGTTGACTTCGCGCAGGTCTTCCATGCTCAGGGCCAAGGTTCAGGCTCATATGCGGACAACCCGACCGACCCGGACGACCTGCTGGGACACGGAACCCACATAGCAGGGACGGTGACCAGCGTGGACAGCACATATCAGGGCGTGGCATACGGGATGGACGCGCTCATAAACGCCAAGGCCGGCTACAAGCGGTCCGGAGGCGGAGCATCGATGTCATGGAGCGACGGGATGTCTGCAGTGGACTGGGCGGTGAACACCGCGGGTGCGGACGTCATAAGCTTCAGCTTCGGGAGCGGCGCTGGATCGGGCGATACCCCTTACTCGAGGTTCTACGACGCGGTCGCGGATGATCTGGGAGTCTCGGTGGTCTTGGTCGCGGGCAACAACGGACCCAGCAGCACATCGATAAGGAACCCGGGCATCTCCTTCAACGCCATAACAGTTGGCAGCGTGAACGACAAGAACACGGTCACAAGGTCGGATGACACCATCGTCTCATCCAGCAGCAGGGGGCCGACCCTCGACGGCAGATTGAAGCCGGACATAGTGGCACCCGGACAGAACATCATATCCACCAGCAGCGAATGGGAGACCGGACCCGATTTTGAGAGCATGTCCGGAACCAGCATGGCCACGCCTCACGTGGCGGCAGCGGCATTGTTGCTCATGGACGGAATGGGAGCCGTCTTTTCACTCAACTACAAGGCCCTGCTGCTCAACTCGGCCGACGACTGGGGGGCTGCCGGACCCGACTACGGCCACGGATGGGGATACATGAACCTGCAGGATGCCTACAATGACAGGAGCCAGGTGTTCGACGACTACGTGCAGGATGGGGGTCAGGGCTACACATTCTTCAAAGGCCCGGTCAACGCGGGGGACAAGGGCACGATCGTTTGGAACAGGCACGTTACCTACATGGGGGCCAACTTCCCGGTGACATATTACGGCCTCAACGATCTCGACCTTTACGCTTACAATGAACTGAACAATCTCTTCGTGGACTCTTCCACATCCGCCGTCAACAACGTGGAACAGGTGGTGGCCAGCACCAACTTCGGATCCTTCGTGTACAAGGTGAGGGCGGCCGGTACTTTCACAGGTGTCGGCCAGGAGCATTTCGCATTTGCTTCCGAAGGTTCGATCTCACCAACGACGCCTCCGACGCTCACACCGATCATCTCCGCACCTGGAACTGCTGAACTTGGGGACTACTTCTGGGTGACGGTCAACGTCAGCAACGTGGGTGGTCTGACCGCGCACAACGTCCAGGCCACTCTGAACGTGCCATTTGGGTTGTCGATAGCCACCGGTGGCAATCCAACTTCAATGGGGATCATCACGGCCACATCCACTGGAGTGGCTTCTTGGCAGTTGAGGGGCGACACGATGGGGCTCAAGTCCATCTCGGTGGACCTGATCTCCAACAGCTACGGGGAGACGTTCTCGTTCTCCGGCGGAGGAATATCCATCGACGTGGTGGACACCACGGAACCTGTATCATACGTTGACGCGCTTCCACCTGTCCAGAGCCTGCCGGCATTCACTGTAACCGCCACCGTCCTGGACGCCAACGCCATCCTGGGTGTGACATTGTATTACAAGAGGAACGGAGGGTCGTACACGGCATACTCGACCGATGGAGTGCCACCCTGGAATTGGGGATTCGACACAAGCGTGACCGGCGGAGAAGGTGTGTACGAGTTCTACTCCATCGCACAGGACGCCGCACTGAACACCGAAACGGCTCCCAGCGGACCGGACGCCACGACTATAGTCGACTGGACGGCGCCAACATCCTGGGTGGACGCTCTGCCCATGTACGGGACGACGGTCGTCTTCCCGGTGACGGTCACGGCCAGCGACGCATCCAGCGGGGTATCGGAAGCGGACCTCTACTACCGCAGGGAAGGAATGTCCTGGGTCAATCTGGGCACGGACTCTCAGACGCCCTTCAACTGGAGCTTCGACTCCTGGCTCGCAGGCGGGGACGGGTTCTACGAGTTCTATTCGGTCGCCAGGGACAATGCCAGTAACCAGGAGACCGCACCTTTCTCTCCAGACACATCCACACTGGTGGACACAACTGGACCGACGTCCATGGTGATCGCCCTTCAAGCCAACGAATCCGCATCCTTCCTGGTGGAGGCGAACGCCAACGACGCGACCAGCGGACTGCAGCAGGTGGAGCTCTTCTACACCAGGAATGGAGGAACCTGGACCAGCTTCGGGATCGACACATCATCTCCCTGGAACTGGAACTTCAATGCTGCCAGCACCGGCGGGGACGGGTTCTACGGGTTCTACTCCATCGCGACCGACATCTCGGGCAACCTGGAGCTGGCACCTGTGCTTCCGGACACCACAACGACCGTGGACACCACCGATCCGATCTCATTTGTAGACGCTCTACCCCTATTCGAGACGTCATCATCCTTCATCATAACCGCGACGGCCAGCGATGCCACGAGCGGGTTGTACTCGGTGGACCTGTACTTCCGAAAGGAAGGTGGGACCTGGACGAGGTACCAGACAGCCATCGTTCCCCCGTGGGAATGGAACTTCAACACCGCTGTGAGCGGCAAGGACGGGATCTACGAGTTCCACACCATCGCGACGGATCACTCCGGCAACGTGGAGCCAACGCCATCCAGCGCGGACGCTTCTGTAACGGTGGATACGACCCAACCCACATCTTCAGTAGATGCACTCCCCGAATACGAAACGGTAAGATCGTTCACGATCACCGCCATTGCTGATGACGCCACTGGTGTCGAGAAGGTGGAGCTCTGGTTCAAGAAGAACGGAGGACCCTGGGCCCTGTACGGGGACGTTGCATTATCTCGATGGATCTGGGAGTTCGATACATCCGGGACCGGGGGCGACGGCGAATACGAGTTCTACACCAGGGCACTGGACATCGTCGGCTACTACGAGGACGAACCAGCTTGGGCGGATGCGGCCACGATAGTGGACACCGTGACGCCTTCACTCATCATAACCAGCCCCCAGGAAGGGGAATGGCTGACCCAGAAGAGCATAGATGTCATGTGGACGGGCGCGGACGGGGGATCGGGGATAGACTTCTACGAGATCAAGCTGGACAACGACATCTGGATAAACGTGGGGACGGTCGCCAACAGGATGTACCAGAACGTGATGGACGGGACCCATAACGCAACGGTAAGAGTGCGCGACAAGGCAGGGAACATGCAGGAAGCTGGTATTGGGTTCGGGGTGGATTCCACAATCCCAGTGCTGACGATATTGGACCCGGACGACGGATCGACCGTAACATCATCGACGCTGACGGTCAGCTGGACCGGTTCTGATGCCGCATCCGGCATCGACCATTACGAGGTCAAGATCAACGGCAGGAGCTTCACGGACATGAAGCTGGAAACCGGCCGCATATTTGATGGGGTCGGTGACGGGAGCCATACCATCATCCTGAGGGCATATGACACCGCTGGCAACTTCGCCGAGGTCACGGCGGACGTTCAGGTGGACACAAATCCATTGAGCCCGGGAGGGCCATTCATGGGGGTTCCTTTGTACCTGATCATAGTGGCCATTACGGTGATTCTCATATTGTTCTTCCTCAGGAAACGCAAAGGGGAAGATGAGACCCCGGACATTGGTCCTGAAGACAATCTAGATAACTGAAGCGAAAACTATATGTCAAATGGGCCTTTCAGCACTCAAAGCGAGGTTATGATCATGAGGACCAAAGCAATCTTCAGCATGGTCGCCCTGATGGCACTTGTGGCGTCACTGGCGGTCCCCGCTATAGTGAGCGCGACAGAAGTGAGCATCGACGCTGGAGCGACGCACACCAAGAAGTACAATCTGGACGACTTCGGTTGGGTATCCTGGTCGTGGACCGTCGAGGATTTTGATACGGTGGACTTCTGGGTGGAGGACTCGAGCGGGAACAGGTACGACGAAGAATTTGACGAGACCTGGGACGCTGGACTGTTCTATGCCGACTCGGCGGGAGATTACGAACTGAAATGGCGGAACGACGGCTCCACGCCCATAGTGGTGGACTATACACTTTCGTCCTTCGGAACGAACCCCGTTCAGGAAGCCGCGGACTTCGCGAGGACTATGCTCATCGTAGCCGCGATCATCATCATAGTGATAATCGTGGTCGTCGTAGTGGCAGTGGTCATGGCCAGCAAGAAGAAGAAGTCCCCGGACGCACAACAGCAGCAACAGCAACAGTACGACCAGCAGCAGTACTACCAGCAACAGCAGTATCAGCAACAACAGTACCAGCAGCCGCAGCAGCAACCCCAGCAGCAGTATCCGCAACAGCCTTATCCCCAGCAGCCGCAGGATCCGCAACAGCCGCAGCAACCGGAGCAACAGCAGTATCAACAGCCCCCTCAGCAGCAGTACCAGCAACCGCAGCAGCCTCCGCAGGACCAACAGTACCAGCAACCGCAGCAGCCACCGAAGAAGAATCCGCCCACACAATAGGTCAGTCTCAGACGCGACACACGCTCTTTCGGTGTCCGACCTTCAGCACCATTTCTCCTTTCTTGGTCTTCTTGTAAGAACGCGGATTGCGCCAGGGGCAACGAGGCTGGGCTGATATTCCCTTTGCATGGTCCGACTAGTTTCCTTTCCTGCGATACTTCCTGACAACAACTAGAAGCAGGATGGCTGCCAGTATGTCGGCGATGATGAACAATATGAGAAGCACCATCCCCAGAGGATGTGCGCGCGTCACCTTTTCTGGTTCGATTACCCGGACGACCATTGTGTCCGTGTCTGTGTTGCCAGAGACGTCCGTGACCTGAAGCGTGACGGTATATGTGCCGCTTTCCCTGTACTTGTGCCAGGTGACGTTCGAGCCAGAGTAGTATCCATCACCGAAGTCCCAGTAATAGTCCACGATCCCGTTGTCATCGGTGCTGTCCAGGGCGAAGAACATCAGATAGCGATCGGCCCAGACGTTGAGATCTAGACCCGCATCGGCTACTGGTGGCTCCATGTCCATCACGGTCACCTTCACATAATCCGAATCCCAGTTATCAGCGGCGTCCTCTACCGTGAGGAGGAACGTGTATTCCCCGTACTTGGGGAATGTATAGTCAAGCGTGGTGCTGTTCCCCACAATCGAGTATCCAAGACTCCAGTACATCTCTGTTATGCCAATGTTGTCCCATGATCCGGAACCGTCCAGATGGACCGTCCCACCCTCCGGGATGACCCAATCAGACCCAGCGACCGCAACGGGATATATGTCATCTCGAACCTGAACCTCGATCTGGTCTGTCGCTTCCAGCCCGAAGGCGTCCCTCACCGTGATATTGCACAGATAGACCCCTGGCCAGGCATACGAGTGGGTTACATTGCGTTCGTATCCGAAGGTCCCGTCCCCGAACTCCCAGGTGTAGCTGATGATCCCCATGTCATCCTTTGGCCCCAATGGGCGGAACTCGAATGTATCGGTCAAGCCCCCATACTTGTCATAAGCTTCCCCCAGAGTAGGTGCGTTGTTGACCGTGGAAAAGAACATGTAAACGTAGCCGGCGGAGGTCTTCTGAGCCCTTCGAAGGAGGGTGCTGGCAGCGTAGGCGTAATCGTTGTCGCCCTGACCGTTCTGGCCGTTCACGAATGGGTAGTAGTCGATGCTGAAGTGGGCGTTGTAGTCCACCCATTCCATGGGACTCAGTTCGTTCTCGTAGTGACCGGGGAGGTAGGAAGAGAAGTTGTATATGCCGCCCGAGGAGACCGGATAGTTCTGCTGGTTGTCGTAGACCCATTGCTCGTATTCGGCGTGGTAGTTCAAGGCGGTAACGTATGCGTGGTGTGGCACGGTCAGGTCTTGTACCAGGTGGGTGGACCACCCCAGGTCGTAGAAAGCGCTTTGTTTGTCCCCTGCGAACCAGTGGGTGACGGCCGCGTCGAACCTCTCGTATGCGAGCGTGCCGGCGGATTTGAAGGTGAGGTAGCCGTTATGTGTGGACGGATTCATGTAATGCTCCCTCGAGTCCCAGAGCGTCTCGTCGGCCCTCATGCTACCGTACTTCATATGGTTCACGTACGGGGTCAGGAAATCGGATAGGAATGTGTATCCATCGTTCTGGAGGATGATCGGGATGCGGTCCATGATGAACTGATGTGTCGTCTGGCCGCCGTTGAGCTGGTCTGATTCTTTGTAGGCTGACACTGCGGGACTAAACGACAGTAGAACGAATGCAAGACCGACCACAACGAGCTTTCTCATTCGGTACACGAATCTCCGTGTGTGTTTATTTGTCTTCCGCTATTCAACAGGCGGTTGTTGTTCGAGAGAGTCATCTTGTACGTATTCTGCATCCTTCGGTCTGCCTCTAAGCACGAGGAATATGATGATTACGACCATAACCACGATGATCGCCAGCATGAGTATCCACAACCAACCGTCACCAAGGCCGCCAAAGCCATCCTCTTCAACCTGCTCCACCACGATCACCAGGGAGTATGTGTCCTCATCTCCATCATTGTCCGTGACTTTCAGTGATATGGTGTATTCTCCACCGCTGGAGTAGCGATGAGTTGGATTCTGGATATCGGAGAACTCGCCATCGCCGAAACTCCAGTTCCAGGCATCAATTGTACCGTCGTCATCAGTTGATGTGTCAATGAAGGCCATGTCATCATCTGTAGTTGCATTCAGGGGTCCAAAAGTGAAGGCGGCAATCGGTTCTCGATTCATCACGTTGACCGTGATGGTATCGTAGCCGTGGACGCCCAAACTGTCCGTTACCCTGAGGCGGATTGTGTGTGAACCTTTGGTGGTGTACGTCCATGTATCGATCTTGGATGAAGAATCGTAGGACCCATCATCGTTGAAGTCCCATGCATAGCTCTCGATCGATGAACCTGCAGATGCGGTTGAACCAGAAGCGTCAAAGCCAAAAATGTCCCCCAGATACCCCGATTTGGAGGATCCTGCATCAGCAATCGGCGGGGAGTAGTTGTCAGTGATGTCGAACCATACGTTGGCATCGTTCTCATCGTTTCCTGTGCTGCCATCATAGTCTCCCGAAGTCTTGAAGTATCCCAGCTCCACAATTGTTGAGTCACCGCTAAGAGATTCCGACACAAGATCCCAGTTGCCGACGTAAGCACCGGTGGGGACGCCGCCGGGAGAAGGTATGCAATACAGCTCATCGTCTGCACCGCCAGTCTCATTTGAACTTATATCCGCCCGGTCATCATTCGTCCAGAAATCGCCTTCACAGAACACGAGCGAGAACGTGAATGTGTCAGTGGTCACCTGGAAGTCATGGGTTTCGTTTACTATGACATCCACGCCGTTGGGCGCCTGAAAGTAGGACCATGTCCATACTCCTTCGAAAACCCCGATGTAGTAATACCAGTCCCAGTCTCCAAAGGTAAGATCAATGGGATCGACTTCTTGGACCCTGTAAACTGTTACAGTCACAGTTGGATATGTTTGCGCACTGGCGTTCTCACCAACGAGAGGCACAAGAGATGCAACTAGTGTCCCGACAATCAGAACGACTGCAATCCTGTTCCTTTCCAAAGATTGTTGGCTTGAAGTGCCCCTCCACATTTGTGGTTTGCTCATCACTTACTCCCCCTTGATTGAATCGGAATCATATTCGAAGTATAATAGTCTTTTTCAAAACGAGTGAGTCCAGCGTCATACGATATTGGCTCTGGACATACGATACGAACTTGTATCTCGTGAACAAGTTGGTCTTTGAAGAGGCAACCTGGAGTGATATTGCTACAAGCCAAACACAGTTTAAATACTCCAGAATCGTACGCTCTGCTCAGGAGAAATCCAGGTGAGAGAGGACCTTACAATAACTGGGGTCATACTGCTGATCGCGGGAGTAATCCTGAGCGTCATACCCATACCCTTCATATGCTTCTTGGGACCCATACTGGTCCTGGTCGGTTTCATTCTTTTCATAGTAGGTCTCACAATAGCGGACGACAAACCTCCTCATGTGATCTATGCGCAACGGTACCCACCGCCGTATCCCCAGCAGTATCCGCCGCAATACCAAGCACAGCCGCCACCGCCGCCCGTACAACCGCAACTCCAGCAGCCCCCGGCAAAGCCGTTCTGCAGCAACTGCGGTGGGCGCGTCAGTCCCAACGAGAAGTTCTGTCCGCACTGCGGGACGCCGGTGAGATGAGCCAACAGCGGTCAGGTCTGGAAACGTATTTATCGATGGAATCGCATGCTTCATCCATTGGGAGGAGATACTTTGAGGAGGGGAACGGCAGTCATCATTGTGACCCTGGTCCTGGGGATAGCATCCATGTTCAATGTCAGCGCTCAGATCGAATCCACTCCTTATGTCGAGGGCGAGTGGGCGAAATATGAGTTCCTTATGGATTATGAGGATGAAGTCTTGACGGGTGAGGTGGAGGTCAAGGTCACAGGAGAGACGCAGATCTTCGGCTATGATGTCTTTGTCGTGAGATACAAAGGGGAGGGGGTTTACACCGGCATATACTCGGGAAACTGGAAGATGGATATCGACTACTTCCAGAGAGCCTCCGACCACGCGACCATGAAGGTCGAAGGGTCATTAACTCTGCATATCACCATGGCGGGAGAGAAGCACGTCGTGGAATCGAAAAGGGAGGTGTATTATACGCCTCCGCTTGACTTGAATGATTATCCCATCGAGATGGGGGAGACCTGGAATGCATCTGCGAGGGAGAGCGGTACGAGCACACTGTTGGTGGACGGTGTCGTTGACTCGGTCGAGAACATCGATGAGAACGTGGTCTACACTGTGGAGTGTATCAGGGAAGTGACCGTTACCGTTCCCGCAGGAACCTTTCAGGGCTGGGAGCTGAAGGCGACCAGGGACGACGGGAGCTATAAGATCCACGTGCTCTCACAGGAAGTGAACGCCGTGGTCCTCGACGAGGACTTCGAGAGCGACGGAAGGAAATCGGGATCGATGGAGCTGAAATCGTACGGAATTGGAGACGAGGAGGGAATCCCGTTCTGGATGTGGCTCCTGGTCGTGACCATGGTAGTAGCGGTCGTGCTCATCATCGGCATCTCGATGGCTGGGAGGAGGACGAGGAAGAAGGAGGAGGACGATCTCTCGACCATCTTCGATCACGAGGAAGAGCCACCTCCCTGGAAATGAAGTTCCAGAACCAGAGATTCTGTCCGCACTGCGGGTCGGATGTCAGGCAGACTCTGTGAGAGAGGCTTCTACCATATCCACAATATCTCCAAACAATATCAACGATGAGTTAGACAATCCTCCAATAGATACACTAATATACATCTTCAACCTAATATATCGCTCATAGGGTAGGGCGTTGGCGGGTAACAACATTTTCGACCCCTTGCGAGGGAGGTAAGGAGAAGGGGCACCGAGAACCAACATGTTATATTCCCAGCGCCATTGCTCTGTCGGATAAACAAAAAAGAGGTGTGAATGAATGAAGAAATTCCTATGGGACGAGGAGAAGGGCATGTGGAAGTATGGATGGATCATACTCATCCTGGCCATACTGGTGATCGTCATCACCTTCGTGGCGGCCTCCTTCGTGGTGGTGCCAGCGGGGCACAAGGGAGTGGTCGTCACGAGCCCGGTCGGGCCGGACAAGGCCGAGATAAATGAGGGGTGGAATTGGAACCCAGTGTACGCGGTGAGCGAGATAGAGATAATCAGGTACAACACCCAGACCAAGGACATGACGTCGGCAACCGGGTCGACGCTGACCGTCAGGTCGAGCGACAACCTGGACATAAGGCTCGATTGCTCATTGGTCTTCAGGTTGCCATCGGACAAGGTCGCGGACATAAGGATAGAGAGGGGCAACTACTACGACCTGGTGGAGAGGTACATGAGGACCACTCCCAGGAACGTGGCGTCCAACCTCACCGGTGAGTTCATCGGCGGTGTGGGAAGGGTGGCGATGGAGATGCAGGTGCTGACCCTGATCACGTCCGACCTGGGTGCGTACGACATCATAGTGGAGGACTTCCTGATCCGGTCTGTTGATCTTCCGTTGACCATGGACCAGGCGATCGAGGAGAAGAAGGCGGCCGAGCAGAAGGTCCTTACCGCTGAATACCTTCGACAGGCGGCGGTGATCAACGCGGATGCCCAGAGGCAGGTGCTGGTCATAGAGGCCGAGGGCTACAAGAACGCGACCATCATCAAGGCGAACGGGTCTGCTGAGGCCATCAGGCTGGTCATCGAGCAGTTCCTTGCGAGCGATCCCAATCTGACGAACGCGACACAGGCCTACCTGACACAGCTGTACCTTCAGGCGTTGAACGATCCCAACAGCAACATCGAGTACATCATCATCACGGATGGGGGTGTTCCGATCATCATTCAGCCGAAAGGTGGCTAGAAGAACAATCTAATCTTCGATTCTAGAATCGAATAATCGATAGACATATATAGTTCCGGGATCATCTTGCAGGTATATGCTAGAGAACATCCTGGGCTCCAGATCGAAGATAAAGCTCCTCAGAGAGATGGTGAGGAACGAGGAGAGGGAATACTGCCTTGAGGACCTGGTGAAGGCCACGAAGCAGTCTTTCGGCACGGTGCATCCAGCGCTCGGAAGCCTTGTCGAATCCAGGATAGTTGTGGTCAGGAAGATGGGCAGGTCCAAACTCTACAGGGTGAACAAGAGGCATGTTCTGTACGAGAGGACCAGAGATCTCATCCTGGCGGAAAGGGACGGCTACCTTGACATAGCTAGAGAGTTCTCCGAGGGTCTGGAGAAAAAGCACATAAGGAACATCATCCTTTTCGGCTCGGTCGCCAGAGGTGATTTCACAGAGAGAAGTGACATCGATGTGCTGGTGGTATACTCGAGAACGAAACCCGAGGATGCGGTCCTGGAGATTGTGGGGACGCTAACGGACAAGTACGATGTGACGATCGTGCCGGTGTATCTCTCCGTGACCGAGGTCAGAGAGCGGATGAAGAGAGCTGATCAATTCATCTTGAACGTGCTCGAAGAGGGAATGGTGCTCTATGGTGATGCGAAGTGGTTAGGAAAGTGAAGAGATCGGAGGCTCCTGGGTATCTGAACAAGGCAAAGGAATTCCTCGCATCGGCACAGGACGACCTGGAGAGAGGAAGACATAACGCGGCGGGATTCAACGCCACCCAGTCGATGATGAACGCTAATGACGCCTTGACGGTCTTCTTTCTGGAACAAAGGGCTTCCACCGACCACAGGGAAGCTGTGCGGTTGCACGTGGATGTGATCAAGACAATCAAGGACGGCAAGAAGAGAGAGATACTGAAGAGGTCTCTGGACATGCGGTCGGAGGCCGGTTATCTCGGCAAGACGATCTCAAAGAAGAACAGTGAACGGTTGGTGAGGGATGCGGTCTCGTTCTTGGGATGGGTGGAAAAGTATCTGAAGTTCTAGGTATGTTCGTTTGAGGCTACTGACCAAACAAGATTCTGCTTCACAGTGATTGACTGGAGGGCGAATCTCCCAAAGATTCTGCCAGTGGAAAATGCTGAATGTTCTCACTCCGCCGGTCCATCATACGATATATCGGAAGTTGCCCTTGCTTAAATACGGAACCGACATAGTGCTCAAGGCCAGCAACGCAATGAAACGAATCAATCTCCAGTCTTATGATCCCTCTTTTCCAAGTAATGCCTGTAGATGCCTTCCTTTACCTCCTCGTCAAGTTCCGTGAACTCCTCTTCCTCGAGGATGCGGTTCCATCGCTTGTCCAGCTCTTTGATCGAAACCCTCTCCACCAGCATCCTGATTATCTCGTCGTATGTCTGGCCCTTGGTGCCCAGTTCCTTGAGGATCTCCTTGGTCTCCGGCCTCACGGATATGGTCGTTCTGGTAGCCATAATCACCATCAAGACAATAGCCAACATAGTACTCAATGTCTTCCACTGATAGAACATCCAGTATGTCATCATCACGTATGGGGGTGTGCCGGTGATCATAGAGCCGAAATAACAAGTTCCCTAACCAGCTACCAAGAGGACAGGAACGTTCAGTTCCAGAACTGCAGGGCCCAGGACCGATTAGCATCACTCTTCAGGACCGCAATACACCAGATGCAGGATCTTCAGGCCGCTCAATTCCCCCACGAGTTTGCCGTCCTCATCCACGACGGGCAGGTTGTTCATCTTGACATCCTCCATCTTCTGGAGGGCGTCGCATAGGGGAGTGGAAAGCTTAACTGTGACCGGCTGGCGCATCATCTCATCGACCTTGTCCTTCTGGGCCTCGCGCAGGTACTGGAGCGAACCGGAGACGTCCCTGCCCCTGATCCCGAGCTTGGCGTTGGTCAACCTGATGATGTCGCGGAACGATATCATCCCCAAGAGCTTCTGATCCTCGTCCAGAACGTACACGGCGCGGCTTGTTGGATGCTCGACCAGCGACTCGATCATCTTGGACATAGGATCTCCCCACCGGACGGTGGAGGGTTCCTCCCCGCACGAGTCCAGGAAGTCCTTTACCTGAAGGTCTTCGATGTTGCCGCAGAGAAGATGGTTGAATTGGTCCTTTTCCATTTCTTTTGCCCTGGTATTGGAAAGTGCGACGTGGTATTTCAACCTCTCTGGGATTCTTGGGGTGTGGAAACGAAGAACATTTCATCGGATTCAAGGGCGTCCCCTTGCAGTTATGCCGAGAGTGGTATTCAGATGATCAGGCGACCAAGAGGGAGGACCCCGACTTTCCAGCCCGTTTTTGCATTAAACGGAGGGATCATCCAGTGTCCCGGTCATAAACGCTCTTCCGATGTCCCACCTTGAGCACCAGAACCCTGAGCTCCTTCCTTTGGATGTCGACCATGAGCCTGTAATCCCCGACCCGAAGCCTGAAATAGGGTGAGTTCACAATCCTGCTGACGACCCTGTGCGGGTCGACTGGCAGTTTGTCCACAGCGTCGACGATCCTTTTGGCCACGGAGCGGTCGAGCTTCTTTAGTTGCTTTAGGGCGGACCGAGACCAGATGATTTCGAAAGTCACTTGAATCCCAGTTCTTCCTTGACCTCTTCATGGGTCTTGTACTTCCCGGACTCTATCTCCTTCAAGGCCTTTTGGATGTCCCTCTTGGTCTCATCGTTCAGTTCCTGGAGGTCCTCGAGAAGGCGCTCTATGATGTCGTTGTAGGTCTCCCTCGGATGGATCTTCATGCTGTTGAGCCTGTCCCTCAGCTCTTCCCTTATCTGGATCGTCGTGGCCATCGTGGTTATTATGCGGTTCTGCATACTTATAATGTGCTATAGTGATATATGAGGGTTTATAGTACATGTAGAATACATCACGGATGGGGGGGTGCCGATCATCATACAGCCGAGAGGCGGCTAGGGCCAAGCAACGAATGCGCTCAGAGATGCTTTCTTCGGCCCCTGAGCATGTTCATCATATCCCTGGTGGGGTACACCTTCAGTCTATCTTGCCCTTGGAAATGTTTGTCTTCGGTCCAAATGCCATCCAATCCCAACGCCATCCCAACCGCGAGAAACGGTGCATCCTTGACGTCTATGTCCTTCATGATCTCGATCGCATCTCCGGACTCATCCCTGAACTCTTCATAGGGGACCAAGATGATGTTGTCCAGTAGAACATCCAATATCGTGTCGAACTGGCCATGTTCCAGCCTCCCCTTCTCCATGAGATAATCCTCGTACTTCTTGATCTCGATGACGAGTTGATCCGGAGAATAGAACTCGAAACGCCCACAGATGATCAATTCCCTAGATGTAGAGTCCTTCAGAACTCCCGCCATAATCCTGTTTGAGTCAATCACCAGCCTCATGCTTCTTCTTTTCCGTGTAATGCCTGTAGATACCTTCCTTCACCTTCTCGTCAAGTTCCGCGATGTCCTCTTCTGTGAGCTCACTGTCAGAGGTGAGAGCGTCCAGCAGTTCGAGCCTCTTGGCGTATCTTTCGATGGCCCTCCTAGCGACCTCGCTCCATCTTGTTTCCCGGTGTGCTTTGACTATCTGATAGACATCTTCTGGCAGTGACAGGGTTATGTTGGGCATGGTGACTCACTACACATATATATGTGAAATCACGTATTTATGGATTGCTGTCATATAGGAGCTGTACGCCGCATGTGGGGGAAGGGGCAAGTCCGAGATCGCTCTTAACGCTTCGTTCCATGTGTTGGTCATGAAAAGGAGATGTGCAGGGCGGCCATACGGCCTCATGGGCGAGACCGTCCCCCGCCCCCTGGCACATTCACCATAAACTATATCTGGATATAACACAATGATAACCGAAAGGAGGGGGTAGTCATTCGAGGCTCTCCGTTAAGCAACTTCATGGTGTTAGCGTCTTCTATCGCACTCATAGTGAGCATGGTTCTTGCAGGTACTGTGACCGACCTGAAAGATGGGTCAATATCCAACTTCAACGGCCAGGACCCTGTGACCGTGGATGTGGACTGCGACCCTGACACGCTGAACCTCAAGAGCAACGGGAAATGGATAACCTGCTACATCGAGGTCGGGGAATTCGTGGGGAGCGTCTTCGTGATAGAGCAGGCCAACCTGAGCGAGGTAGTCGTTCCCGTGCCCTCGCCTGAAGATGCGACCTCTTTCTACGGCTATTCGAGCGCCAGTTCGCACACTGGCTTCGAGGAACCTCACAAGAGCAAGTTCTTCTTGTTCAAGGACACCACGACAGATGATACCTCCTTGATAATCCATCACAACATCGACCTGGATGAATCCGGTATCGCCACCGGATACGGACGGGTCGACTTTGCCCTCGAAGGCGTTCCGCCGAGCGGCTTCATCCCCCAGTCGGACGATCCCAACAATCAGTGGGACCCGCCAAGAGGTCAGGAGTTCAGTCTGGCATATCCGGGCCTTGAAGGGCACTGGGCATACGGCGAGAACACGGACGGTGGTGTGCTCAGCGGACTTCCGAACGACGAGGACTGGTCCATCACCATCAACCCGCTGTACTGGCTGAACATTGACTCCTGGGAGTTCATCTCCGGTGACGGCGCCGTGTACGAGGTGGACATGAGCCTGTCCGTGACGATCTCGCACTTCTTTGTCTCCAGGACGGTGCATGACATCGACGTATCGACGGTTCTTTTGAACAGGATTGTGCCTCCGGAGCAGGACACGAAGTACAAGTTCGTAACGGATCCGGACGAGTTCAAGGTGGACCATGACAATGACGGCGTCCCCGAGTTGATGTTGAAGTTCGACCGTTCGGATGTTCATGATATATTGAGTCCGGGTGAGGAGGTCGATTTCACGATCACAGGACGGTTCTTCGACTCAGTTGGACCCACGTTTGCAGGGACGGATGTCAATAGGGTGATCAACGGGGGTTAGGACGTCTTATTGTTGATTCCTGAAGAAGCATCGAGCCAGTAAAATCTTTATCTACCAACTTGCTTCATCTTTCGGACAGGAGGGTCATAGATGGATTCAAAGACCAGTATGTGGCAAGCGATTGCTGTAGTGAGCCTGATAATAGCCGTGGTGGCATTGATCATGCCTTTCGTGATTCCTGCACCTGAGGGACCGGAAGGACCGCGAGGCGTGCAGGGAGATGATGGCCAAGATGGGGACGATGGTGATACTGGACCGCAGGGAGATGTGGGGGTGCAGGGACCCATAGGATCGCAGGGTCTTCCCGGCACCGATGGCACGAACGGTTCTGACGGGGTTGCATGTTGGGATCTTAACGAGAACGGTCAGATGGACATCGCGACCGAAGACATCAACGGTGATCTGGCGGTGAATGTGGCGGACTGCACAGGGTTAACTGGAGATGTTGGTCCGCAAGGACCCATCGGACCTCCGGGGAATGGCACTGTGATGGCGTGGAGCATCGGTAACGCAACGGATGTTACCAACTTCTGCACTCAGCTCCTCGGATTCAACGTGACCATCCAGGCGCAGTCCGACGGTTACATCATCGTCACTTCGATGCTTCATATTCTGTTGTACCACGGCCCTGGAATCCCCGACCGAATGGAGTTCAAGATCTCCCCGGTTCAATTGGATTGTGCACGCGACGAGTGGAGCGGAGTGGCGATCGTCGAAAATCAGCTGCCAATGGACGTCTATGAATCTACCGACACAATCCATAGAGTCGAACCGGTGACCGCTGGGACCCACACGTTCTATGTGTCCGCAGAGTCGATTTCATTCGGTCCTGGACCCTTTGTGGTTTTGGGAGGTTACATGATCGCTGTGTTCTATCCTTAATGATCATTTGGGTCCTTCCACTGAGCTAGCGGTCAGGAGGGTTCAAGGCAACCAATTTA